>JBEBQJ010000134.1:0-13390 GCA_040395455.1 Sphingobacterium yanglingense
CCGGTTACGGTAAGGACTATGACGAATCGCCCGCGCATAAGGTACAACTGACGGGCGCGTTTCGTATAGCAGCTACCGAAATCACGAACAAGCAGTACGAGACCTTTCAAGCTTCGCATCGGGCTTTACGGGGTAAAAATGGCTTTTCTAATGAGGATGATGAAGCTGTTATCTATGTGAGTTACCACGATGCGGTTGCTTTTTGCGAGTGGTTGTCTAAGAAAGAAGGTAAGAACTACCGCCTTCCGACAGAGGCGGAATGGGAGTATGTATGTAGAGCTGGTACCATGAGCCCTTATGCAATAGGCGATCGGGTACTGCCGAAAGCAATGGAAAAAAATCAAGTGGTAAGCTGGGACCCGAAGGTTGTTTCTCTCCGTGTTAAGCAATCTGCACCCAATCAGTGGGGGATATACGATATGCATGGCAATGTAGAAGAATGGTGTCTAGATTATTATGGCGCTTATAGTGATAATGTGGCATTAGATCCCGGGGGCTATAAAGAGGGCGTATATCGTGTCACACGGGGGGGAAGTCATAATACACCTGTTGAATTTCTTCGTTCAGCAAATAGGAGTGCACTTATACCTGAAGATAGAACGATGTTTACGGGATTCCGAGTGGTAGAAGTGAGGACAGATACCAAGCTTACCTTTCAAGAAAGTCAGAGCGTGAATACGCCGAGCAATGCTCCAAAGAAGAATTGGAGTATAATGCAGAAGCCGGTCTTTGAGGAACCTATCTCTTTTGTAAAAACAGATTCATTAGGTATACAAAAAGGACTGTTTTATCATAACCACTGCCCAGCGGTCACCTGGACACCAAATGGTGATCTATTAGCTGTTTGGTTTTCTACAGAAGATGAAAAGGGACGCGAAATGACAGTCCTGTCAAGCAGATTGAAGGAGGGTACTACTAGTTGGACCTCACCGTCTCTATTTTTTAATGTGCCGGATAGGAACATGACAGGCTCTTCCCTTTTTTATGACCAGGAAGCAGACGTGATTTATCATACGAATGGTGTCGAAGCCGCAGGAACATGGAAGAATTTAGCTCTTGTACTTCGGGAGAGCAGGGATAACGGTTTTACATGGACAAGTCCCGTTTTTGTAAATCCTGAGCATGAGGTCGGTAATCAGGTTATCGCTGGAATGTTTAAGACAGCCAAAGGTTATCTAGTACAGGTCTGTGACGCGACGCCAACGGTACGGGGAGGGTCTATTTTACATATCTCCAAAGACAAGGGCAAGACCTGGTCTTCATCGGATAAAAATCGAGATCTAATTCCTCAATACAGCGAGCATGGAACAGGGAATAAAATCGCTGGTATCCATGCAGGAGTTGTTGAGTTGAAAGATGGAAGACTACTGGCATTAGGACGCGATAACAATATCAAGAAGGACGGTAAGAACTATATGCCGATGAGTATCTCGGATGATCTTGGCGGGACTTGGAGATATGCCGCTAGCGAGTTTCCTCCTATATCAAGCGGACAACGCTTAATTCTTAAAAGGTTGAATGAAGGAGCACTATTGCTGATTTCATTTACAGATGGCAGAATTGACGTAGAACATCGACAGGGCATGCCGTTTATGGGGCCGGAAGGAAGTTATATCGGTTACGGAATGTATGCGGCAGTATCCTACGATGAAGGGAAGACATGGCCTATCAAGAAGCTCCTAACCGATGGTAAAGAACGTTACCTCTATGGTGGAGCATTTACGGGACATTTTAAGATGGATCAATATCATGCAGAACCTAAGGGCTACCTCGCGTTGACACAGACACCGGATAATTTTACCCATCTTTTTTTTTGTGGGTTGAACTACCTTTTTAACTAAAAATGGATAAAAAAATAATTAAATCAAAAAACCAAAATTAAAATGAAAAAATTTTTTTTAACGACTCTAGGAATCGCTTCAGCGATACTTATTTCAACTAATATAGTTTTAGCACAAGCAAAGAAAATCACCCAGGGCAACTTGGTAATATATAGGATTGGAGATGCCAATTCCAGTGGTGATATCAATAGTGATAAAGCCTGTCCGATTTACCTGGACGAATATAAGCTTTCGGCTGATAAAGCTGATCTGGTACAATCTATCGCATTACCTTCAGACAAAAGCGGTGCAAATAGACGAATTACAGCTATCGGAAGAGACATCCTTTCGGGATGGATCAGTCTTTCTGATAACGGAAAGTATATCGTGGTGCCGGGGTATGATGCCCCACTAGGGGAGACTGTTGTCAATAAGTCATCGGCAGTAGTGAATAGAGTTGTTGCTCTTGTCGATATTGATGGCAAAGTGAATTCTGAAATTACAGCAAACAATCCATTTAGCGAAAATGCATACCGTAGCGCGGCTTCTATAGATGGGACAGATGTATGGATGTCCGGGGGAGGTGTCGCAGGAAATGGAGGCCTTTTCCATTTGACTAAGGGAACTAATCAAGGTACACACATAGGAGGAATGAGTATTCGGCAGATTCGATTTTATGCAGGCGATTTATTCATGGGGGACGGGGCACGTCTCTATCGTGTCAGTGCGAAAAATAGTACAACACCGGGAACTATGTTTGCGAATATAACAGGAGATCCCCGCTTTAAAAATGGGACGGGTTTCATAATCGTTAACCTGGCAGGGAAAGACCAGCCAGCAAAGAATGTCGCTTATGTAATGACATTTCAGGAAGGGATATTTAAGTATTCGCAGGTAGGTAATAAGTGGGTTTTCAATGGTGAGTATACTGACTTGAAAAATCTGACCGGTGTCGAGGCTAAAGAAGAAAATGGCAAAGCTAAGCTATATATAATCTCAAGCGCCAATACGCGAGGTGGAGATGGTGTTTTGTATGAGATAGCGGACATGTCTGGTCATAATGAAGATATTAATATGGGAGCATCCAAGGTGTTGGCAAAGTCCAATACAGGACAGACGTTTAGAAGTCTCGTATGGGCACCTAGTAATTAACCAAAGGTGCATATGAAAAATTGGAGAAAGATAGTTGTGCTCTTTCTAGGGATTTTAGGCACAATTGTTCGTAGCCATGGACAAGAGCCCTCCTATACGGGAATAGACATTGTTGTTCTTGATAATCAGGATGCCTTAATTCAGCAAAGTGCAACAGTACTTTCTGAAGAGATTGCAAAAAGGTCCACTGTAGCTATTCGGATGGTGTCGAAGCCTGAATCATTCAAGAAGGGAGTGCTAACGATTTTTGTCGGTACAGAAAAATCGGCAAAAGCAAGAATAGAAGGAAGCAACCAGGAATTAGATGCTTTACCAAAGATCGGTAAAGACGGCTTTAAGGTGAAAAAAATCGACAAGCGAAATACATTGCTTATCATCGGACACGATAGTAGAGGCTGTCTATATGGTGTGGGGCATGTACTTCGTAAGATACAGATGAAGGATAAGAATGTCGATTTAGCTTTGTTAAAGGCGATTTCGTCTACTCCCAGCAAACCGATACGTTCTCAAGGGCTACATATCCATAGAAAAGGAGTAAACGAACCTTGGGGGATAGCTTACTTTGAGCAGTATGTTCGTGATCTGGCTTTATTTGGTATGAATGTCGTGCAGCTTTCTACAGATATCACAGCATCACAGATAGCGGCAAGCAAAAAATACGGTATGGAAGTCTGGCTGTACGATCCATGCGATAACAATAACAAAGCAAATGGTTACTATACGACAGAGGAGGGATTGAAATTGCAACTGGAACGTAGAAGAGAACGTTTGGGTAAACTGCCTCATGTTGATGCGATATTTGTTCCCGGGGGAGATCCCGGGACCCTGAAGCCAGCGGAGTATTTTGGCTACCTTGACGTTCTGAAAGGATTGTTGAATGAAATACAGCCTAAAGCAAAAATCTGGGTATCGATGCAATCCTTTCATATGACGCAGGAGTGGGTAGATACTTTTGTCCATAAAACCAATGAGAGAAAGGAATGGCTGGGTGGTTTTATTTTTGCGCCTTGGGGCAAGGTACCGATGTCCGAAATGCGTTCATATCTGCATCCTTCAGTCCAGATGGTAACTCTACCGGATATTTGTCATCCGATGAACTCACAGTATCCAGTTCTTAATCTGGATATGGCTTTTGCTATGACTTATGGAAGATCCAGTATTAATCCGTTGCCCGCCATGCAAAAGCACATCCATAATCTGTACAGCGATTTAAACGCAGGAAGTATCACTTATTCCGAAGCAAATTATGATGATGTGAATAAGTTTATTTGGAGCGACCAGGAATGGGATGCCTCTACAGATGTACGGGCGACATTACAAGATTACGCACGGTTATTCCTAGGTATACAAGATGTAGATCTATTTGTAAAGGGGGTAGAAGGCTTAGAAAAGAACTTTGATGGTCCACTTATAACTAATTCGTCGACTATTAGTCAGACCCTGAAGCTTTGGCAGGATCTGGAAAAAACAGTAGGTAAAGGAACGTTGGATAATCCAAGATTTCAAATGCTCTTGTTCAAGGCATATTATGATATGTATCAGAGTGTAAGGCTGGTCTATGAAACAGAGTCGGAAGCCCTGGCGATAGGCGAACTAACTAAAAATAAAGCGCTTGGAATCGAGACCGTAATCAGTAATGCAAAGCGTTTTCTCCATAGACGGAATGTGGATGAATTATTTAACAGTTATAAAAATAAGTGTCATCAAATCTATAGCGCCAATGCTAAAACAGGAACGTTGAATATTGGAGATAATTATCGGTGGCTTATGGAAATTCAGCCCATGTCGAGTTCTCGAAATATTGATTTTCCATTAAATAATAAGGAATGGCTACTGGATCAATTCAGTAAAATTGAAAGTATGTCGTCCGAAATAGAGCAAAGGGAGGCATTGGGTAAAATTGTAAACCGTACCTCCGTCGGCAGTCAGGAGTATTATGATAATCTAGGCTCTCCGGAATCATTAATGCGAATTCAGGGTTTAGAAAATTGGGCTACCGATCCGGGCACTCTTAAAACGCCGCGTGTTTACTTTGGAAGTACGGAAGCTAAAATACCATTGGCCCAAAGACGCCAAATTTCGGGTTTATACGACACACCGGTCACTGTTAGGTACGATAACCTGGACAAAGGTAGTTCCTATATTATTCGTATAGCTTATGGAGGTGTGTTCAAGAACCAGAAAATCCAATTGGTAGTGGATGGACACACGTTGCACGACTACCAGGTTCCTGACAAATCACGTATATACGAGTTTGAAATTCCGAAAAAACTAACATTAGATGGGGGGATCAACCTCACATGGAAAGCAGAGGAAGGACAGACGATATCTCAGATAACCGAAGTTTGGATTCTGAAAAAAAAGGATACAGTACTATAAGTATGAAATAAGATAAACTCACAAATAGCGTATCCATGAGATAGTGATAGCGTCAATATGAATGACCGCGAAGTAATTGTACCCGATTCGCCAGGAGCTTGTCGAAGACAATCGGAATACGTTAAGGACCGTTAAAAGACAAATCGAGCTTGCGAGCTCATGAAATAATTATTTACATATGAATATGAGAGTAAAAACAGGAATATGTAGTTATGCTATTTTAGGTGTACTGCTCTGCTTTTTTTATGCGTGTAAAAAAGACAAGGATGTCGATTTAGTCGCTAAAGAAGGACAATCGCTAGAACAAATAGTCTATGCTGATGATATACAAGGGACAGATGAAGTGTTCTTTGCAACAACGGGGGAATGGACCTCTAGTATTGCGCAGACTTCTGATTCGAATGAGCCAAATTGGATTTCCACCTCTTCAGACCATGGTATTGAAGGAAGCCATATCGTGCGGATAGATTTGAAACGCAATCGTACCGGGCAACGTCGGTCTGCGGTCATTACATTCTCGAGCGGTAATTCTAAGTTGCTTGTGCGTGTCACTCAAGAAGCGACTTTGGAAAATGGAGAATTTCCTCAGGATGGACCTGATATCGTTGTGGATGATGAAACATTACTGAGTCAAACCATTGAAGGTAATATAGAAAATGCCCTTCCTGTTACTTTTACCACGAGCGGTCCGTGGAATGCGAGAGTAGAGGATGCTGATTTGACAGGTGTTCCGAGTTGGATCCGTCTTTCTCGTTACGAGGCAGGGAAGGGAACGCATACCTTGCAGTTTATGTTGCAGCAAAATATTTCTGAGGAAGAACGTTTGGTATTAGTGACTATACAGAGTGGTGATTCTGAAATTCGGATTGTGATTACACAGAAAGGAGCAGAACCAACAACAGGTACCGTCACCGACGTGGAAGGGAATAGCTATCCAACTAAGCGTTTTGGGAATCGATGGTGGATGTTAAAAAACTTACAGACGACCAGATATAAAGATAATATCGCTATTGCGAATGCAAGTACTAATGCGGGATGGAATGCCATCACCTTTGATGCTATTGGTGGATATAGCACACGGATCAACACACCGTTTATATACTACACATTTGGTGTGGTCAATACAGGGAGGTTATGTCCTGAAGGGTGGCGTGTTCCAACAGAAAGTGATTTAATAGAGCTGTTCGACTATGTGAAGACTACGTATGGAGGTGGTACGAGCTTTCTAAAAGAACTGGCTGATAACAACAGTGGAATCGCAGATAATTGGACGGGCAGTAGTACTGTTGGCGCTATCGGTAATAACGCCGCTGCAACAAATAATGCTAGTGGGTTTAGTATGGCAGCAGTACGGCATCGTAATGCAGGTACCGCAGGCGGAGGTGACGGTGCATTTTCCGGTAGCGGTCAATATGCAGGTCTATGGACAGCAACATCTAGTTCGGCTAATAATGCCCGGGTTTTTATCCTGCATTATTCCTACCATTCAGGTACTACTAATTATTTACAGGGAGCTTCTAAATCGACAGGGTATTCGTGTCGTTGCGTTAGGGATTCTTCGAAGTAGATAAGTCATTTTATCCCTATACTATTTATGATGTAGTATAGGGATAGCAAAACATAGAATATGATGAATAAACAGTTTTTTATTTTACTTTATAGTTTTTCTTGTTGGGTTTCCCTACTGAATGCGCAGGAATATCCAAACTTTCGATGGATTGATTTTCAGGCTGACAAAACTGTCGTTGTACAAGGGCAGGGGTGGGGAAATGACGTAGTAAATAGGTTCGATCGGCTTCCGGGAATTTATAAGGATTCCGTAAGACAGGACGTATGGAGGCTTTCCAGAAACTCTTCGGGGATTTATGTTGATTTTACAACCAACAGTGATAGCCTTGTGCTGGAGTATAAATACGGAGGCAAAGAATCCTTGAAGAATATGTCTTCGATAGGCGTTTCAGGAATGGATATGTATGCCAAGATGGCCTCGGGTAGATGGATTTGGGTGAAAGGAAAATATGTTTCCTTTGAGAAGGATAAGATGCAGTTACTATTTGATGGTTTAGGTAATGATAATGTGTTGTTTTATCGTTTGTATTTCCCTTTGTACAATACTATCTCTGATTTTCAATTTGGAGTTAGGCGTAACGCGAATATCATATGGAAGTCTAATCCGGAAGCTCCGATTATTATCTATGGAACTTCAATCGCCCAGGGGGCCTCTGCATCCCGGGCTGGACTGTCGTGGAGTGCTATTCTGGGCCGAGAGACTCGTAGTCCCATTATTAATCTTGGATTCTCTGGAAATGGAAGGCTGGAGAAAGAGTTGGTCGATTTGATCGCGAAAAAGAAAGCTTCAATCTATATTATTGATTGTTTACCGAATCTTGTCGCATTTAAAGATGAAGATGTTTATCAACGACTGGTATATGCATTGAGCAAGCTAAGAATGGAAAATCCCACCACTCCAATAATCTTTACCGAGCATGCTATCGCAACAATTGAATTGGTCAATGATGCATCGAAAAAAGACTATGAGCGGGTAAACCGTAATTTTAACAGATTTATAAAGGACAAGGTAGAAGGTAAAGATAGTAATGTCTACGTTTTGAAAGCAGAAGATATTAATTTAGGCGTTAATAGTACTATTGATGGGGTTCATCCTTCTGATCTAGGTATGACACAATATGCGGAGGCCTATCTGCGATTTATAAACAGGATTACTGCACTAAAAAAATAACCAACCTATAAATATGAATATACTAAAAAGCTTAATAGACGGTAAGCATAGAGAAGGAAGGCGGAAATTTATACGACAGATTGTTCTTTCCTCATTTGCACTGACATCTAGTCGTGCCTTAATGTCGTGTACTAAAGGAGGTAGTGAGGAAGGTGAAACCTTTATACCTGAACCCACACCTGTCGAAACGGACCCTCAGGTAAGTATCAGCAATGGGTTATTTAACCAAAGTAAAAAGGATGATTTAGGATTGCGTTATTTGGATGGCACAGAGCAGATTACGGTTTTTCGTCCTGACCAACCATTGGATATGAAGTTTAATAACCATCCACAGCTTGTGGAGTTCAGGGGTAAGTTGTATGCGACATGGGTGGGGCACCCCTTACATGAAACGAGCGAAATATCTTACGTGTACTACAGTTACTCGTCCAACGGGACGACCTGGGAAAAGCCGATACAGGTTGGACCTGCGAATAGAGCAAGTGGAGGCTGGCTTACAGACGGGAATCAGTTGCACTGTCTATTGATTGCTGGAGATAAAGCTAATAAAACATCAATTACGGAGTATTGTTCTTCTACTGACGGGATAGCTTGGACAGAGCCGAAGGTATTGATCCGGAACGCGGCCCCTAGTGAGAGCGCGAGAAGATTGCCTAATGGGCGTTATATTATGATCTGCCATGGTTTGGGTACAGGTGTTTTTAAAGAGGTTCGGGGAACGCGGAGTATGTATTCTGATTCGAAGGATGGACTTTCTGATTGGAAGCAAGCTCTATTACCAGACTTGCCAGATTATAATGTCAATAGCAATGAAAAAGTTGCACGCGCTGTCGAGGCTAGTTTTTTTGGACGATTGGAAGGAGAGCTGATTATGCTTTTTAGGGATTTATATTTTGATGCGGCACCACGTACATGGAAATTGTTGGCCGCGGTAAGTCAGGATAATGGGGCGACATGGTCGAAACCGACGTTGACTAATATCCCTGATTCAGATTCCATGCAATGTGCTGGAAATCTCAGTGGTTCTGTCTCCTATTTTGTCAATAACCCAGTCCCTACGAGAAGACGTGTTCCCTTGACGGTTACATTAAGTAAAAACGGTAAGCTATTTAACAAGTCATTTTTGCTACGCGATGTTCCGCAACCAAGACGCTATGATGGAATAAGTAAAACTGAGGGCTATAGCTATCCGGGAAGCTTTGTCTGGAAAGGCTATTTGTATGTCGCCTATGCTACAAATAAAGAAGACGTTGAGATTACACGGATTGCAGTAGATAAACTGATTGCCCAAGTTTAAGTATTGGATGACATTTATTGGGGTAGTAGGGAGGAAATCCTGTCCAGAATGAAATATAAAGAAAAGCCGGGGTATAAGTTGGCATACCCCGGCTAGCGTTTTAATTCGGACAGGGAGGAGACTAAAGTTTTGTGGAATCTTCCTCGTTGTCATTGGCCAGTTTTTCCGTTTCGTTTTCAAGGATTACGTCCTCTTTTCTTCCTCTTATCTTTTTCCATAAAAAGCTAAAACCACCGACCACACCGATAGCTATTACTTTCCAAAACTTTAATATTGCGGCGAAAAAACCTGTCTTTGCTAAAATTTTTCCTGCTACTAAACCACCAACTGTCCAAGATGCAATCTGGTCGCCATCTGTGTAATCCTCATATCTATAGCCCTCGTCAAATTTGACGCTAGCAAGCAATTGATCTACATTTTTATTAACCTCTGGAAGTTCGTCCATCGAAGCGACAGCGTTAATGAGGTATATTCCTTCTCTTCCCAGCACTCTCAGATTGTAATTAAGTGTATTAGTGCTATCCCCATCAAATTTTATCTCCTTAGCCCAATGCAATACCTTTTTATTACTATCATAATAGGGAGTTGATGCCCATCCGATCAATTCAATAGTGCCATAACCTGAATTTAGCCTTTCTTGGTTTTCGGCCAGTATATCTTTTTTATTTGAGGCAAGAAGATCGTCGTAGTTGATTGTATTTGCATCATCATCCTTAACATAACCCATCGGGTCATAACTAATGGTAAAACCCCATGAATGATCGTCCAATACACCAACATCTATCGGGAATAACATTCCAATAATTGTGTTGTCTTCTGGATTGCCCCATAGATCACTAAGCACATATTTGCTTTGTTCTTGATCGAGATAATGAAATCCTTTTGGAACAACCAAGGTGCCGTGACCTTCTTTTAGTTTTATTGTCCCTGTCTGATACTGTAAAGATTGTTCTATTTCTTTCATTGCGATTTCAGTAGAATCAGGAGATTCTGCAAGTACCGACATTGCAATAAATAGCGTAAAGATGGTAAGTAAATATTTGTTCATATACATTTTGAATTAAAAATTATCAAATGTACAAAAAGACAAATAAGGTTTCAACTTTATTCAAATATAGTTGTATTATGGATTCTTATTTGATTAGTAATTTATGGTTAGTCTATTGTTAAAGGGGGAGGGGTTTTGTTAAAATAATAGTATTTTTGCCCTTAGTTAAATTGTAATTAACGAAACAATCATAAGTCGGTGGTTAAGCTAATCAATATGGAGTAACTTCCTCGTATAATAAAAAATAGAACAGATGAAAATTTGGCAAAAAAATATAGATGTTGATTCGTTTGTAGAGTCTTTTACGGTAGGTAACGACCGGGAGATGGATCTACAGTTGGCCGAGGCTGATGTGTTAGGCTCTTTGGCACACACACGTATGTTGCATAGCATCGGGCTGATGACTGCGGAGGACCTTCAGGCTGTTCAGCAGGAACTGAAGAAAATTTACCAAGAGATACAGGACGGTTCATTTATAATTGAAGACAGTGTCGAAGATGTACATTCTCAGGTGGAGATGATGCTTACACAGCGTATAGGCGAAGCCGGAAAGAAGATACACTCTGGGCGTTCTCGTAATGACCAAGTATTGGTCGATCTTAAGCTCTATTTTAGATCCGAGATTAAAGCGCTATTTGATGGTACAGAAGTACTGTTCAAGCAATTGATTTCTTGTAGTGAGCGGTATAAAAACGTGTTGATGCCTGGTTATACACATCTGCAGATTGCAATGCCTTCCTCTTTTGGTCTTTGGTTTGGAGCATATGCAGAGAGCTTGGTCGATGATCTACATTTATTGAAGGCCGCCTGGACAGTGAGCAATAAGAATCCGTTAGGTTCTGCTGCTGGCTATGGGTCTTCTTTTCCGTTGAACCGGACGATGACTACCGAATTACTCGGTTTCGAAGACCTTAATTACAATGTCGTATATGCACAAATGGGAAGGGGCAAGACCGAACGTATCGTAGCACAGGCGATGAGTTCTATAGCAGCTACGCTGGCCAAATTTGCTATGGATGTGACGTTGTACATCAATCAGAATTTTGGCTTTATCTCATTTCCTGCGCACTTGACGACAGGTTCGAGTATTATGCCACACAAGAAAAACCCCGATGTATTCGAACTCATACGTTCGCGCTGTAATAAGATACAGGCTTTGCCCAACGAGATAGCGATGATGACAACCAATCTGCCTATGGGATATCATCGGGATCTGCAGCTGTTAAAGGAAAATTTGTTCCCGGCTTTTCAATCCTTGAGTGACTGCTTGGAAATAGCAACCTTTATGTTGGAACATATCTCGATAAAGGAAAATATACTGGACGATCCGAAATATGACTATCTATTCAGTGTAGAAGTTGTTAATAACGAAGTGCTAAAAGGTGTTCCATTCCGCGAAGCATACAAAAATATTGGCCTCGCTATTGAGGAGGGGACATTCAAGCCTGAAAAGGAGGTACAGCATACGCACGAAGGTAGTATAGGTAATCTGTGCAATGATCAAATCGAACGTATGTTTGAATCGGTAAAAGCTGAGTTTGGTTTCGATAAGGTGGAAAAGGCGTTGGATGATTTATTGAGATAGAATTTTGAACTAAATATAGGAATCCCTATCTGAGTAATCGGATGGGGATTTTTGTGTTTCACTAGAGTTTTGTTTAGTTAAAAGTGTGTTAAATATTTTATGTTCAGTGTTTTGTGGTTATTTTTGGCATTTGCGTTGCGCTATAATCAGTAATGTGTTTAATTAATTTTATTGGTTAAGAAAACCTTAAATTCAATCCAAAAATTAGCAGTATTAGCTGCTGTCGTGGCTACTTTAGGACTAGGTAGTGCTCAAGCTCAAACAGCAAAAACTGTTGAAAAGCCAGCTCGGAAAACGGAAGTAAAAGCTCCAGGCGAACAACAGACTAAGAAAACAGAAAACAAGGCGAAAGAAGCAAATGCTTCGGCGACCCAAAAAGAAAGTCAAGCAAAAGAGACTGCAAAAAGTACGGGTACTAAAGCAGTAAAGGACGTTAAAAAAGAAGAGGCAGTTAAAGCTGACTCCTAGCGTAAAGGCTGCGGGACAAGATAAGCTAACTGGAGAAAAACATAATGGCCATCCTGTCTATGAAGGACCTAAGGGAGGTAAATATTATATGAACGAAAACGGAAATAAAACCTATATCAAATAGGTGGTGTGAATAAAGCAGCACTTAGGGCCTAGTGATAGGTGCTATGGTTTGGGTTTATCTGTCGAAACGCGTTTCGAAGCCTAACTGATTTATTCAGTTAGGCTTTTTTGTGAAAAACGTGCTAAAAAGTGATTGGTTCTTCGGAATCAGTGATCACTTCTTCTAACAATGTGATCACTGTTTAGCATTTAGTGATTTGTTGCTGATGAAGAGTGTTCACTTTATTGCATTGATTGATCACATGTTGATGGCTTGTGTCTACTCTTTGGTAGAAAGGGAACACAGAGCCGGATAAAGTTATCACTATGTTGTGGAAAGGGGGACATGTTTATTATTAACTAATTCCTTTTTGCTAAAGACTAGTTACTTATAGCAGAATGGTAATCACTTGTTGCGATAATGCAAGTCCTTAGCACTAGGAAGTGACTACATTTTTCTAAAAAGTGTTCATCTATCGTTATCAAGTGACTGCTATTCCATAACAAGTAGTCACTGTGTGCTAAGAAGTGTTTACTTTTTTTGAAAATGCAATCACAGGTTAGCTTATGGTGGTTACTTTTTATAAAAATACAGACAAATTGTGCGCAATTGTGTTCACCTACAGTCAATAAGTGTTCACTCGTCGCTGAAATGTAATCACCAGTCAGTGGAGAGTAATCACTAGCCAGGGGAAAGAAATCACTGAAAGTGAAGGACCGTTCACTTTTTTCGATAGATATTTAGGCACCATCCCGCTAAGTGTGTAAGTTCTTAATAAAGGGTATTCTAGGTTTGGAA
>JBEBQJ010000135.1:0-13367 GCA_040395455.1 Sphingobacterium yanglingense
CATTGTACAGCGCTTTGCCCTCGCCATTGCCCTCGCTCTTATTATCGGAGGCGTCTTCTACTATAAGAAGCGTAAACAACGGCTGCAGTTAGAGACCCAAGATCAAATCAAGGCGTCCAAACTCAAGACATCGCGACAGGTACACGATGTTGTAGCCAATGGCATTTATCGTGTTATGACAGAGATCGAGTACACCTCTGAGGTAAACAGGGAGGGGATATTAGACAGATTAGAGGTTATGTATAACAAATCACGTAATATATCCTATGAAGTCGAGGAAGATTATGAAGCCTTGGCCAAGCCTTATTATGAAGAGCTATCCGAATCTATTCGTTCCTATTCGACAGATAGCCGTCGCGTGATTACTGTCGGAAACGACGCTTCAATATGGCAAGATGTCGCACCTAGAATCAAAGAAGAAATAAAGTATGTTCTGGAGGAATGCATGGTCAACATGAAAAAACACAGTAGAGCGGACGATGTCATTATCAAATTTATGCGCTCATCCGAGCATCTTGTCATAAGATATCGCGACAATGGAGTCGGTATCAGCGACACAACTATTTTAAACAATGGCTTGCAAAGTATGGTTTCCCGTATAAATAGTCTAAATGGACGTATTATCTTTGACTCCATAAACGAAAGAGGATTAGAAATCAAGATCGATATTCCAGTAGTATAACTTAAGAAAACAAAAGTATGTTTAAGAAAGTACTTATTGCCGAGGACCAAGAGATGGCAAATATTTCAGTACAGAAAACGCTTCAAGATTTGGCCATCAAAGATGTTCATTATGTCTATTATTGCGATGATGCACTTGCGCGAATCAAAAAAGCTATTCGTGATGGCAATCCTTTTGACTTACTGATCACCGATCTTATTTTTGAAGACGACTCGACACCACAGATACTTTCTGGAGGAGAAGAATTGGTCGCGGCAGCAATAGCAGCCCAACCCGACCTTAAGATTGTTGTATTATCATCCGAAGGCCGCTCCCGATTAATAGAAAATCTATTTAAGAGCGCGTCCATACATGCCTATGTACGCAAGGCAAGGCGGGATGCACAGTATATAAAGGAGGCATTGGAAGCGGTATATCAACACAGGATCTATCAATCGCCCGAAGTAAGAGAAGTTCTGCAAGAACGAAACAGTCACGACTTCACTACGTTTGATATACATGTTATTACCTTGCTTGCAGAGGGGGTATCCCAAAAAGAAATACCTGATTACCTCGAAGAAAGAGGAATAAAGCCCTCTAGCCTCAGTAGTGTAGAAAAGCGTCTTAATCAAATACGTTCAGTTCTCGGTTTTACAAAAAACGAACAGTTACTCATCTATTGCAACGAACACGGTATTATCTAGCTTGCCTACATTTTAGGAGTGAGTTCCTACGCTCGTTCTGTTTAAGCTATACTTAAGGGAGGTGTTCACCTCCTTTTTTCGTACATATACGATACCGTTGTATATTTTATAAAATAAATTTCAAATTACGGCATGCCGTAAAAAGCACCGCTAGAGCTTCTCTACATTTGTGACATCCCAAAAGGACAGAGACAAAACAGTTGACAAGTATGGCATGGCGATTTAGAAAACGTATTAAGATTATACCCGGTGTACATCTCAATATTGGGAAGAAAGGACTGTCTACATCCATAGGGATGCGGGGAGCTAGCATAACCATAGGTAGATCAGGTAGCTATCTCAATACCGGTATCCCTGGCTTAGGAATATCCAATAGAACCAAAATATCCAACAGTGGCAGTCCTTCCAAAGAAATACCTCCTCTCGAGCTCCTTCCATCTCAGCATCCGGAGGTTATACCTATGCATAGTGTCTACAGTGTCGATCTGCACGAGATTATCAGTCAAAATATGCAGGGCATCAAAGAAGCGATTCTTCTTGCGCGCACACAGCGTGCCGCCCTTCGTGACGACATCAAGAAAATCCAGCACGCAATCAAGTCAACCAAACTCAAGAAACTATTAAGCCAGGTATTTCTTTACGGCTATCTAAAACCTTCTATTCCTATGGGACTATCCACAGATTTAGATGCCCAACAAATAGCATTACAAGAAGCCAAACTACAACTTCAAACATCCTTTGTCGATTTGAATGCCGATTTCGCACCTGTACAGAAGGCCAAGTACGATGCTATGGTTGCCGCATTCAATAATCTAAGCCAGTGTCATCAAATCTGGGATATCACAGGTACACACTTCGAAGATAGGGCTGTCACTAAATCCTATGCGAGTACATTCGTGAACAGGTGCAGTGTTCGTTTTGCATTGAGCTCTATACCCGAGTTCCATTCAGAGCTGCAAGCACTCTACTTCCAAAATGCCAATGGAGCCGATTTATACATTTATCCCAACTTTATCGTTATGTATGCGGATAGCTCTGATTTTGCCATTATTGGATTAGACGAGATAGACCTTCAGTACGGGCATGTACGGTTTCCCGAAACCCAATCCATACCCACGGACTCCACTATTGTAGGGCAGACCTGGCTCAAAGTGAATAAGAATGGAACACCTGACCGGCGCTTCAAGGGCAACTATCAGATTCCAGTGGTACAGTACGGTGAGATCCGACTAAAGACCTCTACCGGATTACGAGAAGAGTACCAATTTAGTAATTATATGCACACAGTTGCATTCGCAAAAGCATTTCAATACTATCGACAATCACTTAACGAACCCACAATATGATCAGGTTTATTGTTATTTATCTATTCCTTTTGATAGGGCAGTCTTGTGGAGTCTCCACAGGGCAGCACTATGCACAGACTCTGCCGTCACCATCCAAAGACATTAAAATCTCAGAATAATACAAACCATTATCAATAATGAAACAATTACTCTACATCCATGGTCTGGGCTC
The DNA here is from genome assembly GCA_040395455.1 of Sphingobacterium yanglingense. Taxonomy (GTDB): domain Bacteria; phylum Bacteroidota; class Bacteroidia; order Sphingobacteriales; family Sphingobacteriaceae; genus Sphingobacterium; species Sphingobacterium yanglingense_A. Next base: position 2,884 of record JBEBQJ010000135.1, read on the forward strand.
AAGCAGAGACTCTCGTAAATACAGACTTATCCAAGAATCCTTTCAAACGACCCATAATTGTGCGTATGCGGAATGGAATGAAGATAGCGATATCAGGCTATTTCTCTTCAACCTTTATAAACGTTACCTCGATAGTCAGGAACTCGTGTTGATCGGAGACTCGACAGGAGGCAACTATGCCCATCAGTTGCGTGATATTTTGGTCAAAAATGGGCTCAAAGTGATATTAATTTTGATCAATCCTTTGCTTAACCTCGAGGATCGTATAGGCAGTTTTCCATTTCCAGATAGCTTGCAAGATAGCTTGGCTACAATAGAGCAGGTAGACCATTGCTTCCTATTGCAGAGTTTATATGACGAAGTCATTGATCAAAATCAGGTCAAGATTGGTAGACATGTTGTGCAGCTAAAAGTGGATGATAGCCATTGCTTATTTACTCTGGCCGAACATATGCCGGTTTTAAAATACTATGTCCAGGGCAAACAGGTATTTTCGTCCTCTTTTGCGCTCAATGTTGGTCAGATTAATCGATAGCGCGTATTGTCCTAAAGAGTTTGGATAGAAGAAATAAATGCCAAGTGATTGGTCAGGGATATATATACAAAAAAACAGCCTGAAGTAGCTCCCTACTTCTAACCAATTATTAACCTAAATTATGAATACTGATATAACGACAATTCCTAGGTAGATAATATACTCGACTTTCATAATAACACAGGAGATAATAGCTGATCAAAGACTATCCGCTATCTTTTCCCGATGGCCCTGTCTTACGTATTCATCCGCCCGGTACGCAGTGGCAATACAACCTGTTAATGGCAGCCCTTATGCCGACCGATTTTAGTTTTCGTTCATTACTTTAGGCCATTTCATAAACCTTTGCCTGTGGTCTTTAGAGATAGAGAAATCTATGCTCATCATCGTCCAGAAATGAATCGGCTCTACAGCAGAATCATTCGGCACAATAACCAGATATTCCATTAGTAACGCTTCCCAGGAGTAGCAAAAGCTACAGCAAAGGCTCCCCATAAGACATTAAATATGATAATATCTTAAACATAAATGATAACATATTAAAATTATACAGCTATAGGACTTCATAGTTTAGCAGACTGAAATAGTACCCGATTATAATAAGCCGAGATGTATGCCTTAAAAATCAAAAATGAGCACCATCGAAAACCTTACATGCAGCTTTCATTCCGTCATAAGGACCGCTGCCTGTCAAATAGATTCTTTTGGGCAATCTGCAGGTATCGGATAGCATTTCTATAAAAGCATTCATGAGTTCCATCGAGAAAAAAATCAAATACACAAATAATTACATACATATGAAAAGTACTAAAGCAATATTGATTCTTGCGACCATCATTATGACGGGATGTAGTCTATTTAAGAGCACTCCACTATCCAGAACAAAAAAATATCCTGAAGAAACCTTTGGCTGGAAATTAGGTGCCCAAGCGTACACTTTCAACCGATTTACCTTTACCGAAGCACTTGATAAGATAGACAGTAGTGGAATGCGCTATGTCGAAGCCTATCCGCAGCAGGTCATAGGTGGGGGGATTGATGAAAAGATGGACTACAACATGTCAGAAAAAAGCAAACAATATCTCAAACAACTTCTTAAGAAAAAGAATATCGTCTTGGACGCATATGGAGTGATTAAGACAAGTAATGACGACGATTGGGAAAAAGTATTCAAGTTTGCCAAAAGCATGGGGGTCAAAACGATAACCTGCGAACCAGAGGCAAGGCTATTAGATTATATTTCGACGCTGTGCGACAAGTACGATATCCAAGTTGCCCTACACAACCATCCTAACCCTTCCTACTATTGGGACCCAGAAGTGGTTTTGAATAGCGTTAAAAACCGGAGTATACGTATGGGGGCTGCTGCCGATATCGGACATTGGGTACGTTCGGGATTAGATCCGGTAGCCTGTCTCAAAAAACTCGAGGGCAGGGTTTATCATTTACATTTTAAGGATCTAAATGAGAAAGGAAACAAAAAAGCCCATGACGTACATTGGGGGACAGGCGTTAATAATATTCCAGGAGTAATTGCAGAATTAAAAAGACAGCATTTTAAAGGTATGATTTCCGCAGAATACGAGTATAACTGGGATAACAACATGGTAGATGTCAAAAAAAGCGTTGAGAATTTTAGAGTTCTCGTAGATAGACATTAAATATTTTTACGTCTTCCGAAAAAATATTTAGGATAATTTATCAAAAATACCTTTATTTAATTATTCATAGTACGACTGATTATATCCATGCATAACTCTTCTGTTGATAGCTCTTTCGAATCACTTTATCTTTTGGTACAGAAAGATGATAGGAGAGCATTTGACATGCTTTACGAACGGACTTGGAAAGATCTATATACCAAAGCTTTCGCGCGCTTAGGAGACGCAGGCATGGTCCACGATATTTTACAGGAGGTCTACATTGATATTTGGAACAAAAGGAAAGCAAGAGAAATCAGACAGGTACAGGCCTATCTTCATAACGCTGTCAAGTACAAGATTATAGACTATTTTAGGGCAAACAAATACACTTTTGAGGTCATTGACGATTTTGTTGAGATCATTGCAGATAGTGCCTATGCCGATTCTTCATTTGCCGCAGATGAGTTAAACGCTATTATCTCTTGTTGGATAGAACAGCTGCCCAAAAAGAGAAAAGAGATATTTAAATTCAAATTAGAGAATGACCTATCCACGGCCGAGATCAGTGAGCTGTTAAATATATCCCAAAAAACGGTTCAAAACCAACTCCTCAATTCAAAAGCAGAGTTAAAAGTCCTGCTAAAAAAAATATTTACTTTTCTTTTGGGAGTCTAGTACCTTTTCTTCGACATATAGATAGACGCGTTATAAACCTACTGTCTATTTTATGTCGAAGAATTCATTAAAAAAGAAGCTCCAAGCACTCTTTTCGCGCTACATGCGGGGAGAAGCCACAAAATCAGAACATGATTTTGTGGAGACATTCTATTCCAATCTAAGTAAATACGAAGAGAAAAACGATATAGATCCCGAAATAGGGGAGTCGCTAAAAAACGCTATCGACAATCGATTAGATACTTCTCCCGTCTACAGAATCTCCTCCTTTAATCGATATGTTCGCACACTGGCGGCCATTTTGATAGCCACATTGGTTTGCGGTGCCAGTTACTTCTTGCTGGTTCGCGATAAGGCGCCCAACATTGCACAGCATCACCTAAAGGAGTCGTCTACCATAGACAGATTGCAAATTGTCAAAGACGGAGTCTCTTACGATATGGATGGGACGCTTCCTCAAGGAATGTCTGTTGAACAGATAGACCAAGAGAAAGTCATCGTTGTCAAATCATCAGACGCATTAGCAGAAGACCAAGCTCTTCAAATCCATAACCCCAATCGCGAGACAATGACGCTACAGTTATCCGATGGGACACAACTTTGGTTAAACCAATCTGCGACTATCCTAGTGGATCCCCATTTTGATAAGGGAGTACGCGATGTCGAGGTCCAAGGCGAAGTTTATTTTAACGTAAAACCCATGCTCGCCAATAGCAAGTCGGTTCCTTTTAAGGTCAACAGTGGCTTACAGCAAATCGAAGTTTTAGGAACCTCATTTCTAGTCAATGCAAACGGAACGGAAAAACAAGAAATCACACTTGTCGAAGGTAAGGTAAAGCTCAAACATCGTTTTTTTGACAGCTCCATTCTGCTCCAGCCGAATCAGAAAGCGACCCTTTCCAAAGGCAGTTCCGATATCTCCGTGAGCCATGCTACCGAGGTACACAAAATAGAGGCTTGGCGCAAAGGACTTTTCTCTTTTGAAGAAGAAAGCCTCGTTAATGTTGTTGCAGAGTTAGAGCGTTGGTATAATGTACCTATCACAGTCGACCCTAATGTACGTAATCAAAAGTACTCCGGTATTATCAGCCGTTACAGAGATGTTGCCGAGGTTTTCAAGTTGATAGAATTGACCAACAATATCAGAATTACAGAAAAAGGAGGAAAAATATATGTAATGCCTATTGAATCCAATTAGACTATCGAAAAGATAGGGATGCTACGAACATCCCTATTTAATCGGTTACGGAGTAACCTATTTAAATTCTTACCAATTTAAACACTACAAATGTATAAAACACGAACCAATTTTCGCACTAGAGGTAGGGGAAATACTTTTCTGGCAAAGTTCTTCCTCACCAGTATCTTTATGTTCTTCATTTACATCGCGACCGTGCATGCCCAACAAGGCATTCAGATGGAGTTTAAAAGTCGGAGCATTAAGGATATTTTTAAAGAGCTACATCAAGTTGCAGGCATAAAATTCATGTACTCACCTACAGATTTTAATGCAAATAAGCTTGTAACTGCAAAGTTCGAGAACGCTTCTCTAGATCAGGTCCTTTCCAAAGTACTGGAAGGTTTACCGGTCAACTATGTAATTGAGGACAATACAGTCATTATCAAAAAGCGGGCGACCAGCTCTACCAAAGGGACAGCAACTCGCGTTGTCAAAGGGCAGGTGAGTGATGAAAAAGGAAAAGCACTTCCAAATGTGACCGTCAGAAGCTCCTCGTCCGGAGAGAGTATCATGTCCAACGATCAAGGTAATTTCAGTATAGGCGTTGTCGATAACAGTTACCTTACATTAACGATGTTGGGGTACGAGGCCCTGCGTTTAGAGATTGACAAGCGAGATACCTATTCACTTCGAATGATTCCTTCCCATCAAAAACTCGAAGAAGTTGTTGTCAATGTAGGGTATGGAACCGTTCACAAGAGCGACCTGACTGGAGCCGTTGCTCAGGTCAAGATGGACGAACTTAATCAAGCACCTGTTGCCTCCTTGGATCAGGCCTTGGCTGGGCGTATTGCAGGGGTACAAGTCAATAGCTTCGAAGCCCAACCAGGAAGCACGGCCGAGATTACGATACGAGGAGGCAATTCCTTGACACAGAGCAATGCACCCTTATATGTTGTTGATGGCTTTCCAATGGAAGATTTTTCGATATCATCCCTAAATCCCGCTGATGTAGAATCCATTAACATTCTAAAAGATGCTTCAGCCTCAGCTATCTACGGTTCTAGAGGGGCTAATGGTGTCATTATTATCGAAACAAAAAAGGGAAAACCCGGCACGCCAGAGATAGCATATCAAGGTTCTTACGGTATACAGTCTCCAGTTAAACGGATGAAAATGATGAACCCGTACGAATTTGTCAAATATCAGTTGGAACTGAGCCCTGAAGGGTCCAAAAGCCTGTATCTGGACAAAGCAGCTATGACCTTGGACGACTACAGGCAGGCTCCCGCTATCGACTGGCAATCCCTTCTTTTTCGCAATGCCCCCATGCTCAATAATATGCTATCGGTCCGCGGGGCTAGCACACATACCAAATATGCATTTTCGGCTTCCCATCTTAAACAAGATGGGGTGATTATCAATTCGGGTTTCAACAGGATGCAGTTTCGCGCCAATATGGAGCAGAATATAAGCAGTAAGATCAAAACAAGCCTGCAGATAAACTATGCCAAAGACAAAAATTATGGAACACTGGCGTCAGAGATGAAATCAAGTAGCAATGCATACGCCTCCTATTTGATGTATAGAATGCTGGGATATAGACCTGTGGCCAATGATGTCGATTTAGTCAATGAATTGATCGATCCCGAAGACGAGTTTGCTATTTTTCTGATGAATCCATTGATTTCTACCAAAAACGAAATAAGAGAAGAAACCAAGTCCGATCTCTTTGTTAGTGCAGCTCTTGATTACAGCATTACAAAAGATTTAAGTCTAAATGTACGTGGAGGGTATACCCAACGTTTTACAAAAAGCGAGGCTCTTTATAACTCACAGACATATAAAGGATTTACATCAAACTGGAACCCCAATGGAGCCAACGGTACCTATGGAGACATAGAGTTGAATAGTTGGGTTAACGAAAATCGACTTACCTATAAAAAGCGGCTCAATCTACTTCATTATTTCGATGTTACGGGCGCCTTTACCTTACAGGGCACATCGGTAGACAACTACGGTTTCGAGACCGATCGCATTACCAATGAGCATCTGGGACTTCGTGCCTTAGACTATGGCATCCCCAAAAATGTAAAATCTGTTTTGACCGCCAATACCTTAGCTTCATTTTTAGGGAGGGTCAATTATAACTATAAGTCTAAGTATCTTTTTACCGGCTCTGTTCGTGCAGATGGATCCTCCAAGTTTTCAAAGTCAAATCGCTGGGGAGTATTCCCTTCGGCAGCCTTAGCCTGGCAGATGGGTAAGGAAGACTTCTTGAAAAACGTTTCTTGGATTAATGACGCCAAGTTACGCCTGAGCTACGGCGTAACCGGAAATAATAGAATTAATGATTTTGTCCGTTTTCAGACATTGGACATTACCGATTACTATTCCTTTGGTAACCAAGAGCCTTACTATGCCGCCGTTTTGAACGGCATGGGCAATACGGATCTGAAATGGGAGAGCACCGCACAATGGGATCTCGGATACGATATGACCCTATTGAAAAATAAGATAGACCTCACCGTAGATCTTTATCAAAAGAACACAACAGACCTATTGCTCAATGCCAATATTCCATTGGCTAACGGATTTGGCAATGTCTACAAGAATGTTGGCGAGGTAAGAAATAAAGGTATCGAGATAGCCCTACGATCCACCAACATCCGCAACAAAAACTTTTCCTGGGAGACCGCTTTCAATATAAGTTTCAATGAAAACACCATTATGAAGCTTTCCGAGGGACAGTCCAATATTCTTTCTTGGGTAGGCTTTACAGGAGATTACAACGGTTCATTCTCTTATATAGGACAGGTGGGAGGGCCTGCCGCTAGCCTATACGGCTACGTCTGGGATGGTAACTATCAGGTCGATGACTTTGATTTAGTTGGATCTACCTACGTACTGAAAGCCGGCATTCCCAATAATGGGAATGCAAATGTACAGCCCGGCGACATCAAGTATATAGATTACAACAAAGACGGTACCGTCAATGAGAAAGACATGGTACAAATAGGTCGTGCATTACCAAGACATATCGGAGGGCTTCAGAATAATTTTACGTACAAGGGAGTTAGTTTGGGCATATTGTTTCAGTGGAACTACGGGAATGATATTATCAATGCGAATAGATTAGCTTTCGAAGGAAACATGGGCAATAGGATAGGGCTTAATCAATTTGCCTCCTATGAAAACCGCTGGAGCGTAGACAATCCCACAGATGAGAACTTTAGGATTGGAGGTTTCGGCCCTAAAGGCCGCTATTCTAGCAAGATTATCGAAGACGGTTCTTATCTACGGCTTAAGACCGTGCAACTGTCCTATGCCTTCCCTAAGCGGCTTAGAGGAAAACTAAAAGGACTGGAAGTGTACGGCGCAGCACAGAATCTAGTTACTTGGAGCAAATACAGTGGATATGATCCCGAGGTATCTGTCCGCCATTCGAACCTCACTCCAGGATTCGATTACTCTTCATATCCGAGAAGTCTAACCGTAACAGCTGGTGTCAAAGCCAATTTTTAAACGATTAAAGCAATGAACATGTTAAAGAAGATCATATTATACGGCCCCATTGTTGCCGTTTTAGTTATACTACAGAGCTTAAGTTCCTGCAATAGTTTCCTGGATGTAAAACCGGATAAATACGTAGTCTCGACCGAAAGCTACTATAAGACCGAAGAGCAGTTAGATATCGCCTTACGAGGGGTATACGCTATACTGGCAGAAACATTCGTTTACGGCAATTCCCTGTTGGGCCGGATGGGCCTCGAGGCAGACGAAGGCTTTATGCATTTTCCCACCGACAATGGTACCATCGGTTATTACGTTGTTAATACGACCGACGACAAGTTACTGAACCATTGGAGAGCGTTGTACAGAGGCGTTAGCAGAGCCAACAGTCTGTTAAAGAATATCGAAAAGGCAGACGTGCAGGTGAGCGTTGAAAAACGGGAAGAGCTAAAAGGACAGGCCCTTTTCTTGAGGGGCTATTATTACTTTTTGCTAGTGAGTCGATTCGGCGGAGTTCCTATGCCATTAGATCCGCCGCTGTCCAGTGAAAACGAAGTACTACAGTTGAAACGAAGTACGGCCAAAGAAGTCTATTCACAGGTTCTGTCCGATATGGAGCAAGCGGCCACTATGGTACAGGATATAAGCCAGGTAGAGTCAGCCGGACGAGTGAGCAGATCTGCCATATGGGCTGTTTTGGCACGGGTCAATTTATATATGGCAGGGTATCCCTTATTAGAGAAAGAACGCTATAGCGAAGCTACAAAATGGGCAAAAAAAGTAATCGACTTAGGTTTCCATCGCTTGAATCCTTCCTATGAAGAAGTCTTTGTCAATTATGCCCAAGATAAATATGATAGCAAAGAAAGCATCTGGGAGGTCGAATTTTGGGGAAATGGTACCGGAGTTTATAACGTTACAGGAGGCAGTGTCGGTATCAATAATGGCATTGCCTATTCGGCTACAGGTACCTTAGGATTCGGTTTCTCACAAGGCATGGTTAGACCACACCCTTGGCTTTACAGACTTTATGATACCGACGATAAGCGCCGTGATTGGGCTATTTCTCCCTATCGGTATGGTGCGAATGGTAAAGAACCCTTCCCCAATACCAGTCTACTTATAGAGCGGTTTTGTGGCAAGTTCAGAAGAGAGAATGAGTTAGTACTGCCAAAGACCAATACACAGACACCACAGAATTTCCCATTGGTACGCTATTCTGATGTTCTATTGATGGCCGCAGAGGCTATCAACGAATCTGAAAATTCACCTATCAATGCCATGGAATTTCTTAATAAAGTACGACGACGTGCCAAAGGGGTAGCCGTAGAGACAGGTAATAGTGCTGTAGACCTTAGCGGACTTTCCTACGAAGAGTTAAAGGCCGAAATCAAAAATGAAAGAGCGCGGGAGCTATGCTTTGAAGCTCTCCGCAAAAATGACCTCATCCGTTGGGGCGATTTCTACGATAAGATGAAAGAGCGGTTGTCCGAAGTACCTACCGGCACCAATACGCTGTACACCTCCATGTATAATTATTATAACAATGCCAAGGAAAGAGATGTCATTTGGCCTATACCTTCCTATGAGATGGGGGTAAATCCAAAATTAGATCAAAACTCTGGTTGGTAATTCATTTAAAAATATGGGATACATAATATCATTCATTATGAATACGCACAAATATATTGTTCTTTTCTTAGTTATTCTTTTGGGAGGAGCATGTTCCAAAGAGCTAAAGCTCGTTTCTCCAGCTTTTGAAGTACAGGCATTACAGACTACCATCAAGATGGGGCAACCCGTTCAGTTCGATTTTGTAGGGGATGCCGATATTGTTACTTTTTATTCCGGCGAGTTTGGCAACGATTATTACTATTCGGCCAAAGACAGTATAATCGCACTAGAGCGATTAAATCTTTCCTTTCAAAATCAAGTCCGCGGACAGGGAGGGGCAGCTCCGTTCTGTCAGGCCGATCAATTCCATGTTTTGATAAGCAGCGACCTTGATCTTACCGGTGTTCCGGCCGAGGAGCAATTGGATAAAATAAAGTCGGCAAAATGGACAGATCTTAGCGAAAAATACGCTTGGAGTCCACTGAATTGCAGTAGTACCAATCCCTATATCACATCAGGTGTTTATAATATTGCAGAGCACATCACGAAAAACAAAAAAAGCCATATTGCCTTTCGTTATACCAATCGGCCTAATACCATTGAAAACGGCAAGTCGGCAATCTGGCGATTTCAGGCGCTGACACTGAGCGCAGTTTCCCCCTTGGGCACCACCGTATTGATGACTCAGGGCAATGCTGGATGGAAACCGTTTTACGAAGGAGGGATAGCCGCCTGGATGGCCAATTCATTTGACTTAGCGGCCAGTTCTTCAGCTGTTACCATGCGAGGTCCCCTGACTACCACAGACACGTATCAAATGTGGTGCTTGAGCAATCCATTTGTAATTACCGATACCAACCTCGGTCACAATCCCGGTGTTGCCATCAAAAGTTTTATCGATAAACCAATCCGTAGCTATAGCCATACCTATAAAAAGGCAGGCCAGTACGAAGCCGTATTTATCGCGATAAATGCCAATAAAGAGGGGAAGCATGAGATTCTGCGCAAAGTACAGATTACCGTTACACCTTAGCAAGGATTATGAGAACTACGATTATCCACATTATTTTGTTCCTACTGCTCACAACAGGTCTGTATGCACAGCAGAGTCGGGTAGCCCCGCTACGTTATCCAGAGAATACCGTTTCTGATTATGGTTTTGGATTAGATATCAAGCCTGTGGTACTGTCCAATGGAGATCTTTTGGTACATATCGCGCTATTAGGCAATGGATTCTATCGAAGTAAGTTTATTGGCCGTACCGAAGACGGTTCCTTATGTTACGATCGCCCTGTGCGGTTAGATGAACTGAGCAAGACCTATA
>JBEBQJ010000136.1:0-13324 GCA_040395455.1 Sphingobacterium yanglingense
AGCTAATGTTTTTTTACTGCAGAAAGAAAAAGGGGCTGTCTCGTAATACTCGAGACAGCCCCTTTTTTAATATAATCTATATTTGTTTAGAATTTGGCTCCTAAGGTTAGGATACCACTTGTTCTTTTGTGATCAATAGATGCTACTGGACTAGGTGCTTTCCAGAAGTCCTCAGCTATGGAGTAAGCAGCTTGATTGTATGAATTGACTTGGTGTACAACAGCTAGATCCATATAAACGGAGTTTGTTAATTTTACTCCCAATCCTAAGCTACCACTGTAGTTTTCATCTTTAATGCCATCTTTATAAGGATTGCCAAAATAATTGAAACCAGCACGACCACTTAAGATATTGGTAAATAAGAACTCTCCTCCAACTCTGAAGTTTACAGCGTTCTTATGCAAGTTTTTGACCTTTTTGTTTATATCATCGTAACTTCCTCCACCTGAATAGTTAGCCGAAGAGTAACGCATCGTATTGTATGTGACATACTCCATGTCTGCAGTTAAGAGTCCTCTACTGAAGAACTTGGATAGACCTAAACCAAATTTCCAAGGGGTCGTCATATTATAGTCTTCTTGGCCAGGGTAGTTTTTTGATTCGTAGACGTGGAATGGATCTTTTGCTGAATCATTATCGTAGAAATGTACATCAGTGTACGCTTGGCTATCATCTTTAACTGTCATCCAAGTCGGCGTATTGATTGTAAGTCCAATATTCCAGTCGGTCGCAGGTTTGTAAATCATCCCTAGCTTGAAATCTACACCAGAACCTTCGGCTACCTGACCAGAGTTGTCAAATAGCTCATAGCTGGCTTCAACATAATCATATGCAGGTTTTGTTGGGTCAGCATAATCCGAATTAGGATTGTTTGCTAAAATCTCATCTCTGCTTTTTGTCCAGCCATTTTCGATAAACTGTGTGCTCTTCTCGTATCTAAATGATGTAATACCTAGCGTAGCACCAATATAGAATTTGTTGTCATAATTGGAACCAAACGCGATAGAGGTCTTGCTACGATTACCTCTGGAGATAATATCGTTATATTGTTTTTTATCTCCCTTTTCTTTAGCTAAAGGGAAATAGCCCATTTTAGGGTCTTCAAATTGTTCTACAATATTGGAGGTTGCAAAATCAGTCTCGAAATCTCTGGACATGATATCGGACAATGCATTGACAATTGTCGTTTGATTATTCACGCCTTCGTAAGTGAGTCTATTGTTGAAATTTTGCGTTTTATTATAGCTTATACCAACATTGAAATTCAACCAGCCTGAATTGGAACGGTAGTTTGAGGAGGGGAAGTGAAAAACAACACCTGCTTGATCTACTCCAAAATTATCTTTCTTACTGCTGGAGTTCATTCCTTGGTAAGATGTCTTGTTCTTATTTCCTAAATAATCAAATGTGATGGACATATCTGAGCGACTGAAGAAACCTAGTCCTGCGGGGTTTCCGCTGATGGCTGATATATCACCTCCTAATGCTGTCTGTGGATTTCCCATCCCTTTCATTCGTGCAGACCCACCATTGTCTTCTCTCGAAAATGTCAAGGCATCGTCTACAGATTGGGCATGCGATTGTGTCCAAAATAGGCTTGAGACGAAAACGGATAGGATAATATATTTAAACTTCATAAAGTGTTTTTTGTCGGATTGATAAACAGCCAATAATCAAATCGGCTGTTTACAATCTGTATGTTTGCTTTTGTTTAAAGAACTGTACTTGTTTATAGTTTTTCCTTTTGTAAAAGATAAACTATAACCTAGCGTCTAGAAGAACCAGATGAGCGAGTTGCTCCACCACCGCCTCCTCCGCGGGACATAGAACCACCGCCACTGGACATAGACGAACCGCTGCTACTTCTAGAAGGAGGTGTATAGGTACTTCCAGAAGACCTTGAGCTACCACTGTCTGAGCGACGACTCTGTGGTGTTGTAGTCGGTCTCGAAGTGCTGGATCTATCAGTAGTGGAAGGTCTAGATACTGTACCTCGATTGGTAGATTGTCCCCGTCTGCTACTTGTTGCACGAGTGCCTGTCCCTCTTCCGGAGTCCATGGTTCCTCTATTTACCTCTGTGGAAGTTCCTCTACGTGAAGTGTTGGCTGAGCCTCTTAGGCTTCCACTGTCTCCGCGGGATGTGCCAACTCGGTTTGACGTCGTACCATCGCTCGTACCTCTACGGCTTGATACACTAGATCTTGTATTAATACGGCCATTAGCGTCGCGACTTACGGTTGAGACTCCTCGCCTGCTGGAAGAACCAGAGTTCACGTCTCTACGGCTGGAAGTATTACCTCTAGAATTGAATCTATCACGACTGTTTGAGCGCACTGAAGAGTAATTGGAACGGCCATAATAATAATTATGGTTGTATCCGTAGTAAGGGTGCCCCCAAGAGTTGTAATAAGAGTTGTACCCCCAGTATCCTCCATAGCCATAGTAAGGTCTTCCCCAACCATATCCGTAATATGGTGAGCCCCAGCCATAGCTGTAGTACGGAGATCCCCAACCAAATCCAATGGACCAACTAGACCCCCATCTGCCAGTAGACCAGCCTAGTCCAAAGCCACCATAACCATACCAAGGATCAAACCAAGGGTCATAATAGGTCATGCCTGGTGAAGAATAGTAAAATCTATTGATACGGTTGGCGTATTGTAAGTCTTCGTATTGGCCGTCGTAATATTCTTCGTCTGAGTAATCATCTGAGTAATAGCCATCCCCATTGTTCGAATTTGCGCTTTGCGGTTCGGTATAATAGTAATCTGGGCTCTGGTAAACCGGCGCAGGTCTACTACCTGCGTTCTGGTTGTTATAGACATCGTCTCTATACGTTACTTGTCTGCTGGTGGAGCAGGAGCTTAATAGAGCGACAAGTGCTAAAGTCCAGCCTCCGATAAGTAATTTATTTGTTTTCATCTGTTTGATTTTTTGTTTAGTTTTCAGATGGAGCCTTTTTAAGGAACAACCCATGGTATTCTGTGTTGTACACGTAGGGCTCTTTATATCTTTATCACTAAAGTGTCTATATAATCTAGTCTCTTTTTACTATCTTAGACGCGTATTTTTGCAAAGGTTTAATCCCTGTCTCAAAAATATAAATTAATTTATCCAAGGAAAAAGATATTATTACGGATTGTCCGTAAACATAATATATTGTTACAAATTAAATAGTTAAAAAAGAACAATGAGCAAAGGAATAACGAGTAGAAGCGAGGATTATTCTCAGTGGTATAATGACTTAGTGATTAAGGCTGATTTAGCGGAGAACTCTGCGGTGAGAGGTTGTATGGTTATTAAGCCCTATGGGTATGCAATCTGGGAGCGTATGCAGGCCATTTTGGATAAGCGTTTTAAGGAAACAGGTCATAGTAATGCGTATTTTCCCTTGTTTATTCCTAAATCTTTTTTTTCTAAGGAGGCTTCTCACGTAGAAGGATTTGCAACAGAGTGTGCCGTGGTGACGCACTACCGTTTGAAAAATGATGGAAGTGGTAATATCATTGTTGATGAAGATGCAAAATTAGAAGAGGAGCTTATTGTTCGCCCTACTTCGGAAACCATTATCTGGAATACCTATAAGGGCTGGATTGAGTCTTACAGAGATTTACCAATCTTAGTCAACCAATGGGCGAATGTGGTTCGTTGGGAAATGCGTACACGTCTTTTCTTACGTACTGCGGAGTTTTTATGGCAAGAAGGCCATACGGCGCACGCTACGAGTGAAGAAGCAATTGCCGAAGCGGAACAAATGCTGGAGGTTTATGCGGATTTCGCTGAAAACACATTGGCTGTTCCTGTAGTTCGCGGTAGAAAAACAGAAAATGAGCGTTTTGCGGGCGCATTGGATACGTTTTGTATCGAGGCATTGATGCAGGATGGCAAGGCATTACAAGCCGGTACTTCACATTTCTTGGGACAGAATTTTGCGAAGGCATTTGACGTTAAGTTTACGAGTAAAGAGGGAAAACAAGAATACGTATGGGCGACATCATGGGGTGTGTCGACACGTTTGATGGGAGCGCTTATTATGGCTCATTCGGATGATCAAGGGCTGGTATTGCCGCCTAAATTGGCGCCTATACAGGTCGTCATTGTGCCTATTTATAAAACGGACGAAGAGAAAGCTTCTATTGATACGTTTGTCGCTAATTTGCAGGCTGAGCTGAAAGGTAAAGATATTTCTGTCAAATACGATGACCGTGATACGCAACGTCCAGGGTTCAAGTTTGCGGAGTGGGAGCTTAAAGGTGTGCCGGTACGTGTAGCTGTAGGTGCGCGTGACATGCAGAATGGAACGGTGGAATTGGCGCGTCGCGATAAGCAAACAAAAGAAACAGTGGCGCAAGAAGGTCTAGCCAATACGATAGAAGTACTTTTGGAAGATATTCAACAGCATATCTATCAGAAAGCGATTGATTTTAGGGCAACTCATACTACGGAAGTAAATTCTTACGACGAATTTAAACAGGTTATAGAAGGTAAGGGTGGGTTTGTCTCTTGTCACTGGGATGGTACGGTAGAAACGGAAAAACGTGTGAAGGAAGAGACAAAAGCTACTATCCGCTGTATTCCTTTAGACGCTAAAGAAGAAGAGGGGGTATGCATCTTTACAGGTAAACCTTCGTCTAGAAGAGTTCTTTTTGCGAAAGCATACTAGTCAGGTCGCTGATTAGTTTTTGAAATCGTAAAAAAGCGAGATTGTATGTTCTTACAGTTTTGCTTTTTTACGATTTTTTGGTTTTGATTAAGTTTATGGTTATGAAGAGTACTATGTTATCTGATAGGACAAGACGTGTGTTGATATTGGGCGGCGGTTGGGTCGGACAAGATGTTGCGGCGCTCCTATATAGTGATGGGTATGAGGTATGGATATCGACGACGTCTCTTGATAAGGTCGCTATGTTTAAAGGATTGGGCTATCATGGGGTTTGTATTGACTTTGATGAAGGACTAAAAGAGCAGCAGGTACTTCCTGATTCATTTGATTTTGTTCTCAATTCTATACCCGCTGCATCGCGAAATACTAAAGATGTGCTCGATAGAAGGTTTAGGAATGTTCAATCCCTGTTGCAGCAGCTCGTCTTTAAGAAGCATATTTTTTTAAGTTCTATTGGCGTTTATCCTGATAAGGATGGTTTGTATGATGAGGAATGGAACGAAGAATTGGATGGGCGATTATTGGAGGCAGAGCAGGCCATGGGGAGCCTTCCTCTTACGTTGATATATCGACTGGGAGGTTTATTTGGGAAGGAACGTATATTCGCAAAGTATTTTGGAGGGAGACTGTGTCAAACCGGTGACCAACCCGCTAACTTTGTGCATTTGGAGGATGTGACGGAATTGATCAAGTTAGGGTTTTTATCATTGGTTCCGCCGAATGTCTATAATATTGTCGCTCCAATACACCCTACAAAAAAAGAGGTTATTTTAGCTTCTGCGTCCAAGTACGGATTGCCTCTACCTACTGGTTTTGATCCTGTGTCTAGCCATCAAAAAGTGGTGTTGGGGCAGAAGATTATAGAGGAATTGGGGTATTCATATAAGTATCCTTCTCCGCTATATTTTTAGTAATTTTATATGGATAAAATTTTAAAGACAATGGCTTATAAGTTTGCAACTCGTGCGATACATGCCGGGCAGGAGGCCGATCCTGCTACTGGTGCTATAATGACTCCTATATATCAGACCTCTACTTATAAACAGCCGTATCCCGGTGAACATAAGGGGTATGAATATTCTCGGGGAACAAATCCTACGCGTAAAGCTTTGGAGGATTGTCTGGCATCATTGGAAAATGGTCGATATGGATTGGCTTTTGCTTCGGGGATGGCTGCAACGGACTGTGTGTTACGCCTGTTAAAGCCGGGGGATGAGGTGTTGACCAGCGATGATCTGTATGGAGGGTCTTATCGTATTTTTACCAAGGTGTATGCAGATTATGGAATCAGCTTTCGTTTTGTCGACACATCGAATACGGAAGCTATAGAGAAGGCAATTACCGAAAATACGAAGTTGATATGGATCGAGACTCCTACTAACCCAACGTTACAGCTTGCGGATTTGGAGGCTATTGGAAGGATTGCTAAGGCTGCTTCAATATGCTATGTAGTGGATAATACGTTTGCTTCGCCTTATTTGCAGAACCCATTGGATATGGGAGCTGATATCGTGATGCATTCTGCGACGAAGTATATCAATGGGCATTCGGATGTTGTAATGGGGGCGTTGGTCATGAATGATGAAGCGCTACATAGACGGTTGCGTTTTTATTACAATACCTGCGGAGGAACTCCTGGGCCTCAAGATTGTTTTTTAGCCCTGCGCGGTATCAAGACGCTTCATTTGCGCATGAGAGCACATTGTGAAAATGCAAGAAAAGTAGCGGAATTTCTGAAAGATCATCCTAAGATAGAGACTATTTATTGGCCTGGATTCGAAACGCATAAGGGGCATGAGATAGCGAAAAGACAAATGCGGGATTTTGGAGCAGTAGTTTCTGTGGTTTTACGCGGTGCTGATCTGAAGGAGACTTTTCGTATCGCTTCTAGGTTTAAGCTATTTTCGATCGCAGAGTCCTTAGGAGGTGTAGAGTCTATGGTTAATCACTCGGCGACGATGTCTCATGGTTCGATGACAAAAGAGGAGCGTGACCGTGTAGGTGTGGTTGATAATATGTTACGGCTTTCTGTCGGTATTGAAGATGCCGATGATTTGATAGCAGATTTAAAGCAAGCGTTGGAATAGTATGGGGAGTTTTAATCTGAAGGAATTTCTTGATAAAAAGGTGGAGGAGTATAATCGTCCGGAGTTTATAGAAAATGACCCGGTATTGATTCCTCATCTTTTTAGTGATAAGAAGGATATCGAAATCATGGGCTTTATTGCTGCTATCTTGGCATGGGGACAGCGGAAGACTATTATTAATAAATGTAAGGAGCTAATCGATAGGATGGATGGTGCGCCTTATGATTTTATCCGAAATCATAAGGATGTTGATCTCAAGAGCTTGTTGGGATTTAAGCATCGTACTTTTAATGATACGGACCTGCTTTACTTTGTTGCTTTCTTTAGACATCATTATATGGAATCTGATTCGTTGGAGGATGCTTTTTTGATAGGGCAGGAGGCGAGGTATCCCTCGATCGATATTGAGATAGCATTAAATAGGTTTAAGGCTTATTTTTTTTCATTAGCAGATTATCCTACACGTACGAGAAAACATGTGAGCTCGCCCTTTCAAAAGTCCACTTGCAAGCGGTTAAATATGTTTTTGCGCTGGATGGTACGTCGTGATACACAAGGGGTAGATTTTGGAATCTGGGAGAAGATATCACCGGCTCAGTTGGTATGTCCCTGTGATGTGCATGTGGAAAGGGTCGCACGTAAATTTGGACTAATTACATTGGATAAAGTCAATTGGAACACTGCTGTAGAACTGACAGATAACCTTTTGATTCTGGATCCGGATGATCCCGTAAAATATGATTTTGCCCTGTTTGGGTTAGGAGTAGAACGCGAAATGTAATAGCTTTTGAACGAGTGGTTATAGCATCTTAAACATTTCGCGATGTGGTCCTATTCCTGGAATATCGAATTCGTCGGACATATATTCGAACCCTAATGCCTCGTAAAAAGGGAAGGCTATAGTGCGTGCGTTGAACCAAAGATAGTCGATATGGAGCTGGGATCGAAGATGCTCCATGGCGGCTAGCAGTAATTGTGCGGCGTATCCCTTACGCCTACCTTCAGGAGCTGTTGCCATACCACGTAATCTATAGGCTGATTTTGGGAGTTTGCCATGATTCTCCTGCATGCAAGTCAGTATACAGACTAGTTTGTCTTCTTCGAAATATCCCATATGAAATGTTGTGGGATATAGGTCATGGTCAAAAAGACATTTTGTATAATCTATTCCGTTTTGAAGTACCTCGGAGCGAAGAGGGAGCGTTTGCTCTGCTGTTATAAAGCGTATCACAACGAACTTATTTTGTGTAATATGTCTACCAATCTATTGGAATAACCAAACTCATTATCATACCAACCTACAACTTTGACCAGCCCGCCGACAATAGACGTCAATTGCGCATCGAAGACACAGGAGTACGGATTGTTGATAATGTCAACAGATACGATTGGATCTTCCGTATAGTATAACACTTGTTTTAGACTGCCAGCAGCAGCTGCCTTGAACTTTTCGTTGATCTCTGCTACTGTAGTTTTTTTCTTGAGCGTACAGGTAAAATCAGTAAGTGAACCATTCAATACAGGTACACGGATGCCTGCTCCACCAAGTTTTCCTTCCAAGTGAGGGAAGACATTGGTTATCGCTTTTGCAGCACCTGTGCTGGTAGGGATGATAGATGAAGAGGCAGCTCTTGCTCTGCGTAAATCTCTATGAGGAGCATCATGCAGGTTCTGGTCTCCAGTCATGGAGTGTACCGTGGTAATATAGCCATCTTCTATTTGCCAGTTTTCATCCAATATCTTTACCAAAGGGGCAACATTGTTGGTGGTACAGGAAGCATTCGAGAAAATAGGAGCATGCCAATCAAAATCGATGTCGTTTATCCCTAATACTACCGTAGGGACATCCTTATCCGAAGAGGGAGCTGAAATAATAACTTGTTTGGCTCCTGCAACTAGATGTAAATTAGCCTTTTCGCGAGAGGTGAAAAATCCAGTAGATTCTACAACGAGATCAATCTGTAACGTGGACCAAGGTAGGTCTACTGGATTTTTTTCGTTCAGTATTGTTATTTTATTGCCGTTCACACTTATAAAATCCGAACCATGCGAAATATTTCCCGGAAAAGGGCCATGTACTGAGTCGTATTTCAGTAAATGTGCCAGCGTAGCGGAATCTGTGAGGTCATTTATAGCTACAATTTCAATGTTTGGAAGTTGACGAGCCAATAGGTTGCGCAAGGTGTGTCTACCTATACGACCAAAGCCATTTATTGCTATTTTCATATGTGGATAATCTTTCTTTTAACGGCCATTAACTTGTTCCGATATATCGGAATGGAAATCCAAACTGCTGTTTTGGAGCTTGTACATCCAATGCCACATGGATATTTCATGGGGGATATTACTTGTTGTGTTGGGCTTATTATTTAGTGTAGGCTGCTACTATTTCGTTGATGTTTTTGTCTCCATCCCAATGCGCCTGTAACTTATTGTCTTTATCGTATACATAATTGGCCGGGAATTGCGTAGGAACGTGGAATTTTTGAATAAATTCCTGGTTTCTGTCATAAAGGACTTCAACATTTGGCTTATCGACAAGTTCTTTAGCAAATGTTTCTAAGAAAGATGCCATTAAGGCGGGGGCATTCATAGAAACGAAGTAGATATTGATTCCTTTAATGCGGTCGTAGTTTTTTCCTAATGCTGCTGCTTCTGTTCTGCAGTGTGAACAGCCTGGGTCAAAAAGAATAAAGGCGGTTTTTTTTCCTTTTGGAATGTCTGTATTTGTAAATGAGATACCAGATTTTACTTTATAAAATGTAAAGGCTGGGATTTGCGCAATAGGGTCACCCTGAGCAAGATTGGACGTGTTGTTTGTAGGGGCTTGGGTAGCGGTATTGTTAGTGCTGTTTGCGTGCGCACTATGGTCGTGACCTTGATGTGCGTCAGCCTCCGTTTTGTTCTGTTCCGTATTACTTGAGGTATTAGAGCAACTAGATAACCCCAACGATACGCTTACAATAAGATAAGCTGGTATAATCATTTTCTTCATACGTTTGTTTTTTATCCCTACAAACTTATATAAAATGCTTTGTATTCACGAATGTACATCGTAAAAAACTATGAATCTGACGTTGTGATGTTGAATCTAGTAGGCATAAAAAAAGGCTACCGAACGGTAGCCTTTTTTATATGATATGGGTGACGATTAAGGTGTCACTACTTTTACTTTTTCTTCAGCGGGCTTAGCAATAGCTTTGCCTTTTCCTAAGTCATATACTGTAGGAGCTGCTAGTACGATAGACGAGTATGTACCTACAATGATACCGATTAGGATTGCAAAAGAGAAACCTCTAATCACCTCTCCACCGAATACGAATAACACTGCAAGTACGAAGATAATTGTTAATGAAGTAATAATGGTACGACTCAAAGTGGTATTGATCGCTTGATTTACAACATCTCCAAAATATCTATTCATACCTTTTGACTTGCTTACATCTTCACGGATACGGTCAAATACAACTACTGTATCATTGACCGAATAGGCTAGTACAGTAAGGAAAGCGGCTACAAAGTGCTGGTCAATATCCAATGAGAACGGTACGATACCATCTAGTATGGAGAATAGACCTAGTAGGATAATACCATCATGTATAGTTGCTACAGCTGCACCAACTGAATACTGCCATTTATGGAAACGTATTAGGATATAAGCTGCAATAATCAATACAGAAAGGATACTAGACCAAACAGCTCTTCCTTTGATGTCGGAAGCAATAGATGGACCTACTTTTTGAGAAGAAAGGATTTCGTATTTGTTTCCTTGCTCTTTGGATAGACCTTCATTTAATTTTGCTAATACTTCTGCATCCGCTTCATCCGAAGTTTCGGTGATATGGTAAGTTGTTGTGACACGTACTTGATTCTCGCTACCAAATGTTTTTACTTCTGTTGTGGATTGGAACGTTTCATCTAGGTTTTTACGAATCGTTTCAAGATCTACAACTTTGTCATAACGTACAGTGTAGGTACGTCCACCTTGGAAGTCTACACCTAATGTGAAGCCTTTAGTGAAGACAAAACCTAAAGAAACTGCTACAGCAATCAGTGATACGACATAGAATTTCTTACGGTTTTTAATGAATTGATAGTTCGCATTTTGAAGTGTTTTCTCCGACCATGGGAATGAAACTGATATTTTCATATCTCTGTCTAACATAAACTCGAAAATCAAACGAGAGATGAAAATAGACGTGAATAGTGACGTGATAATACCAATCATCAATGTTGTTGCAAAACCTAAGATAGGTCCTGATCCGAAGAAGAATAATACAACACCAACTAGGAATGTTGTGATTTGTGAGTCTAAGATAGACGGTAATGCATGTTTATAACCATCGGCTATAGCTTGACGAATACTTTTGCCTAGACGGAGTTCTTCACGTATACGTTCGTATATCAGTACGTTGGCATCCACGGCCGTACCCATAGTCAATACGATACCGGCGATACCAGGTAAGGTTAATACAGCATTCAATGATGCCAAAATACCTAGTAAGAAGAATACGTTGAATAATACAGCAATGTTGGCAGCCCAACCTGCTCTGTTGTAGTAGACAACCATGAATATCATGACGACTACAATACCAATTACGGCAGAGTTAACACCAGAGTCAATTGCTGCTTGTCCTAATGAAGGACCAACAATGGCTTCTTCTACGATTTTGGCGGTTGTAGGAAGGCGACCTGCTTTCAATACGTTGGCTAAATCTTTCGTATCTTCAATTGTGAAGTTACCGGATATTGAAGAACTACCTCCTGGAATTTCATTGCTTACAGTAGGAGCAGAGTAAACAACTCCATCTAAAACGATAGCTATCGATGCTTTAGTCTGTGCTGCTTTAGCTGTAATGCGTCTCCATTCTTTTGCACCATAAGAGTTCATCTGCATAGATACTTCAGGGGCATTGGTCTGCGGGTTGAAAGCATCTCTAGCGTCTGTAATAACTTCACCTGTTAATACTGCACCATGTTCACCTGGGATTGGTTTTATAGCATACAGCGATAAGAAGTTAGGGCTACGGTGCTCCGGTTTTACCGCCCACATCAATTTCAAGTTTGAAGGAATCTGGGATTTGATCTCTGGTCTTGCCAAGTAAGCATTTACTTTGGCAGTATCTTTTAGATTAGCGATACCAACCTGAGCTCCAGGAGCTAGTTGTTGTTGTCCATTTTCAGCTTGGTATATTGATGGCATCAATACACTGAATAATGGGTTCTCAGCAGCCATATTTGCCGCTACTGCGGTAGAATCTTGTTTGTCGCCTTTATTGCTTCCAAGGTTAGCAAGTAAATTGTCTTCTTTTTTCGTGCTATCAACTGCAGCGGTATCTGTTGTCGAAACAGTTTTTGGCGCTTCGGTTGTTTTTATCGAGCTAGCTAGAGAACGGTTGATGTTTTCTAGTAAAGGGTAGATTTGCATGTTGTCATGCGTCTCATAGAATTCTAATTTGGCTGACCCTTGTAAGAGTTTGCGTACGCGACTCTCGTCATTGACACCTGGCAGCTCAATAAGGATGCGGTTTGTACCTTGTTGAATCTGAATGTTTGGAGAGGCAACACCAAATTTGTCAATACGTGTACGTAATACTTTGTATGAGTTTTGGATGGCATTGTCCGCTTCTTTTTGAAGGAAAGATTTTAAATCTGAGTCAGAGCTTGTCGCTTTTATAAAGGCAGCATTGTCTTTTGTTGCAAAGAATGAAGCTAAACTCGCCGAAGCTCCGCTAGCTTTGTAATCTTCAATAAAAAGGTCGACAACGGATTTGTTTGACGATTTACTTTTTTGAATTGCTGAGTTTAGAGAAGTATTAAACTTTTCGTCTTTCGGATTGTTAGCTAAGTTTTTGATCAACTCATCTAAAGAAATCTCCATAGTGACGTTCATACCTCCTTTAAGATCTAGCCCTAGAGCAAGTTCATAGGATTTACATTCTCTGTAGGTGTACTTGGCAAATCCCAAGTTATAAACCGTTTCGCCCGCAATGGAATCGAGGTATGCTTTTTCCTTTGCGATATCGCCTCCTGCATATGCCTCAGCTTCACGTTCCACTTTTCTTGTTACAAAAGTGAATGATAAAGAATAGAGACAAGCTAATGCCACTATTATTACCAAAAATTTAATCAGCCCTTTACTCTGCATTTTCTGTATTCGTCTATTAGTTTGATATAGTTTATGTTTTTTAATTGCTTTAAATCTCGTGAAAATATGTCAAAGTATCGTTAATGATTGGATTAAAAAGGACGATAAAGTCTTTTTTGATGGCTTGGATCATACTTAACACTTTGACAAAATATATTTTACCAAGAATCGCAAAGGTATAAAAATTTTGTATAATGAAAACAAAATATATGGATAACTATTGAAAAGTTTTTGTTATGGGAATATGAAGAAAATGTTGACAGAAGCGTCTATTGTGGAGGGGCCTATGGCGCAATTGGAATGTTTGTTTCCAATTGCGCTATGAATAGGCTTTTTGTTTCAACTATGCCTGTTTTTCGGCTATAGCATAGGTTTGTGGTGTTTTGTGTGTGGTTTTGTTGGGTGTGTGGTGTGTTTTTTTGTGT
>JBEBQJ010000137.1:0-13286 GCA_040395455.1 Sphingobacterium yanglingense
CTAAAAGAAGTCGCTTCTCAAGTACAACGAAAAGTCGAATCGGAGGTCGCTCCGCTGCGTGCGGTAAAGAAAGAGCGGCTGCTGGCTTGTATCAGTTCGAATGAAAAGACCGCTCGCACAATAATTCGTAAGACCGCCCGACTGGCCAACTATTACAATGCGGTATGGTATGTGCTCTACGTGCAGACAAGTAAAGAAAGTGTGGATAAGATAGCCTTAGATAAACAGCGCCATCTCATTAATAATTTTAAATTGGCAACCGAATTGGGGGCTGAGATTATAAAGATAAAAAGCAATGGTATTACGCAGGCTATTTTGACACAATGTGAGGAGCGTAAGATAACGACGGTATGTATCGGGAAGCCACATATGACTTTGTTACGGATTATTTTGGCAACGGATACGTTTAATACCTTATTGAATAAATTGTCCAAGGAAAATATAGACTTGGTTATTTTGAGCTGATAGATCCCTGATTATATTAAAGGTTATGAAGATGAACATAAAAGCAAAGATTACGTTTGGGGTAGGAATGTTGTTCTTCCTGATTGTCTTGCTGGCTGCGGTCAGTGGTTGGTACGTCAATCAGTTGAAAAGAGATACGAACAATATTCTTGTTGCCAATTACAATACCCTGCAGTATGCGAATAATATGTTGTCCGTACTTGACGAGTTGGATACCGACCCTGTTGCAGTGAATCTATTTAAGGAGAATCTGGATAAGCAACGCCTTAATATGACGGAAATAGGTGAGCGTGATGCTACACAGTTGATTTTACAACATTTACAGGCATTGGAGCAGAAACCGGATGATCCAGTTTTGATAGCGGCTATTCGTACTGACATTACCGAATTGATGCGACTGAACATGGGAGCTATCGAACGGAAGAGCGATATAGCGGATGATACCGCCCATCGGGCTATCGTGATTATATCGATAACAGGAGCATTGTGCTTTTTGATTGCTTTTGTACTATTGGTCAATCTTCCATCGTCTATTGCTGATCCGATTACCGAACTTTCTGCAAGTATCAAGGAGATCGCTAATCAAAATTATAAGAAGCGTGTTTTCTTTTCCGGTCACAGGGAGTTTGGAGAGCTGGCACAGTCTTTTAATACCATGGCAGAGAAGTTGGAAGAGTATGCGGATAGCAAATTGGATAAGTTGTTGAAAAGTAAGAAGCGTATAGATACCCTTATCGAGCGAATGCATGATCCAGTGATCGGAACGGATGAGGAGGAGGTTATTCTATTTGCGAATGAGCAGGCCTGTAAGGTGACGGGGATGAAAAATGAGGAATTGGTAGGTCGGTCAATTCGAGATCTGGCTCTGCACAACGATCTGTTGCGGGATGTGTACCTTGATTGGAATAGAAGTGCAGATGTTTTGCCAGATAGTAAGACGCTTAAGATATATGCCGATGGTAAAGAAAGTTATTTTGAAAAGGAATTGGTTAATATCAATATCGTTCCTACAGGGGAGGAGGGTGAACAGTTTATAGGACGGGTTATTCTGTTGAAAAATATTACTGCTTTTAAAGAAATGGATTTGGCTAAAAACAATTTCATTGGAACGGTGTCACACGAGTTTAAAACACCTATAGCTTCTATCAAGTTAGGCATACAGTTGCTCGAAAATAAGCAGGTTGGCGAGTTGAATGAGGAGCAAAAGGGGCTGGTGTCAGGTATTAAAGATGATTTACAACGTCTTTTGGATATTACTGGTGAACTACTGAATATGGCACAGCTCGAAAGTGGTGCGATACAAATGAATGTGGCCTCCACGGAAGTACGACCTATCGTGGAGTATGCTGTCGAGGCCAATCGCGCAGCAATGGATCAACGGCATATACAGGTGGTAGTCGATATTGATGAGCCTACTGCCGAAGTACAGGCCGATTCTGAAAAAACAGCGTGGGTGCTGACTAATCTTCTTTCCAATGCGTTGCGCTATTCGCACGATGAATCTACAGTATATATCCACGTATATAGTAAGGAAGACAAAATATGGTTTGCTGTAAGGGATACAGGGCAGGGGATACTTCCTGAGTATATGGACAAGATCTTTCACCGTTATTTTAGGGTTCCCGGTTCTAAAAAAGAAGGGACAGGATTGGGGCTGAGTATCAGTAAAGAATTTATCGAGGCACAGGGAGGCACTATTACTGTAGAAAGTGAATATGGGGTAGGCAGTGTTTTCTCTTTTTGTCTCAAAAAAAGCTAACTATCAGTATTTCATTTTTATATCAACCTCAGTCCAAATCTGAGGTTTTTTTTGTTTGTTCAATATGTGTTGAATATTGTCTAGACAACTACTTTCTTTCCTTAAGACTTGATTTTGTAGCTTAAAATTTACAAAAATGAACTAAAACATTCCTGTGGGTTAATATTATAACATCTGTCACTAAAAAAAGTGATATATATCACTTTTTTTAGTGACAGATGTTAACTGTTTGGTGAAAGTATTTAATGACTTCCATTTTTTTTATTCGTTTAGAGAAAATTTGTCGAAATGGTAAAGCTTTTTGATTGGGTAACCTCTATTTTAAATACATTTAATTATTGTTTTAGTTAATTTATATTCTGTAAATAATCTTAAAACTTTCGTTTGAATAATTTTTTTTAATAAAGAGTAACATTTAGTTTTGTAATGTATTTATCATGTTACATATGATAGGTACTACCTAGTTGAAATTGTAATGATGTATTTGAGTGCGCGGATTCGCGGGCTCAGAGTCCATACCAAGTTGTTGATATATATGAAAAATGCAAGTCAAGCCCCTGGATTATTGCGAAGCCGTTCGTTAAGCTTCCTGTTTATGCTGGTCACTTATTGTAGTTTGTTGCTGATGCCCGGATGGGCCAGGGGGCAGACGAAGGAGTATGCGACATCGTATGACTCTTGGAGGAGTGGAACGGGATTGTTGGCAGCAGTGAATGATCCAGAAAAAGCTGCAGATGGAAATGAAAGTACAAACGCGGAGTTGGTTTCTCGACTTATTAATGTTCTGGGGATTCAAACTTCAGGTGAATCTTGGGTTCAGATGAACTTTCAAAACCCAATTCCTCTTAACGCAACTACTTACGTTAAAATTGATGTTCCCACTACAACGGGAGGATTGAATTTAGATCTTTTAAATATTTTAGGAGGGTTGCTTGGGATTTTAGAAAGTGACCTTTTAAATGTTGAGGCGTATAACGGCAGTACAGCTCTTAATTCTACAAAGTTTAAAGTAAATGTAGTAGAAGACTTATATGGACAGTCATACGTAGCAATCACATCAACAGAAGCTTATACAGGAATTCGGGTTAGGTTAAAATATGTTGGAAATATCTTAGGCTTATCTTTAGGCGCAGGAATTAAGTTGAACGTCTACGAAGCCTTTCATTATACTTCTGCTCCTAATTGTGGTCGTCCGTTATATACGTATTATCAGGACAGTGGTTTAAAGATTGATTTGCTAGGTTTTAACAATAGAAATTTAAAGAATGCTATAGATGGAGACGATATGTCTTTTTCAAGTTTAAAGCAAGGATCTTTATTAGGTGTTAATGTAGCTGGTTCGCAGAGTCAGGTTTTCAATTTTGAATCTTCTTCTTCCATGACGAGTACACTGAATATTAAATTGATGCTTGGTTCTGGGGGCGTATTGAATGCTGACTTGTTAGGTTCTGCTGAAGTTATATTATATAACAAAGGTGCAAAAGTATACCAACGTTCATTACAAAGCAGTTTGCTTAATAATACGGACTTGTTAATGCTATTACAAAGTGGAAAGCCTATAACTATGACTTTTGCACCTGGTCAATCATTTGATCGTGCAGAGGTTCGATTAGCTTCTCCTGTAGGAGTGAGCTTATTAGGCGACGCTTTAAAAATATACGATATACAACGTTATGACGGTACATCAGGGTGTGTGAATCCATTGATTAAACCAAAGCCTGCTCCAACGTCAGGACCATTTGAAGTGGCTTCGTGTGCTACGACATTAGTTGATTTTGAGAATGTTGACTTTCCGCAAGATGCAACTGATGAGAACAACGAAACATTCGCAACATTGCATGCTGACGCAGGGGGATTGTTGGTTGGTGGTCCGACAGCTGGTTTTGTAGAAATGGACTTAGGAACAACCGTTCCTGCGAATAAAACGACTTATGTTCGCGTAGATTACGACAAGGATGTATTGGATAGATTGCTTGGTGGTAGCTTAGGTAAAATAGTAACTGATTTGACTAACAGCTTATTATTGGGCAACCAGTATTTTGAGGTTGAAGCTAAAAATGATGCTACGTCCGTTTTAAAGGAAAGTAGTTCAGGTGCATTTGAAGGTAAGGCTAATGGTGTTGTAACTTTAGTGCAAGATAAAATAGGTCGCTACTATTTAGCAATCACGCCAAACAAATCTTATAATAGGATAAGAATTACAAATCATGTAAAAGCTGTTTTAGCTACTGGTAAAAAAGCATCTTTGGATGTTTACAATGCTTGTTTTGAAATTGGAAACGATGCTTGTTTCCCGGCAAATTTTACTTCTTACAAAGGAGGTGGGGTTGGGTTGAAGGTTGGTAATATTTCAAGCGCCGGCGTAGAAAACGCATATCGTGCCATTAGCGCGAACCCTTCGGAATACTCAAAGATTAATCTGGGCATTGCGAATGTAGCAGCGTATGTTTATCAAACCATTTACTTTAACCAACCTTCGCAGGCAGGGGATAAAGTCAAAATTAGGTTACAGGTAGAGCCCTCTTCGCTATTGTCATTAGATGTGTTAGGCGCCTACAAGATTAAATTCTTTAATGGTAAGGATCAGGTCGGCTCAGATTATAGACTACAAGCTGGCTTGTTGAATAATATCGATCTTTTAGCCCTATTCAAATCCGGTGGTATTGTAGAGTTGGAATTTGAACCTTCCGGTACGTTTGACCGTGTAGATATTGGTGCTGAATCTGTGCTTGGTGTAAATGTTGCGGCAGAACCATTGCGTGTGTACAGTGTAAAACGTTTTGGAACGACCTGTCCCGAGACAAAAGAAGACTCGCCATTTGTAGTTCCTAGCTGTGCATCTATACTTATCGATGCGCAAAATGCGGATGATCTACAAAACTTATTCGATGATGACTTTGGAAGTTATGCTACTTTAAATTCGGGAGCAGGGATTTTATTAGGATTAGGAAACAAGCACGAAGGTTTCGTAGAATTAGGCTATAACCATATGGTTCCTGCAGGGACGACCTCGTATATACGTGTTGATTTTGAAGATTCTCTTTTAGAGAAGCTACTGGGCGGAAGTTTAGGGAATGTCGTTTCGGGCTTAGTCAATGGACTTGTCTTAGGTGATCATTTCTTTGAAATAGAGATTAAGAATGACGGAGCGCAGGTAGATTTTGCTAGTAGTCAGATTAATGCCATTTCTGCTGGTGGAAATAATGCGGTTCGTATTGTTCGTGACAAAGACGGTCGCTATTATATAGCAGTAACACCATCTGGAGATTATAATTCGGTGCGTATTACGGATAAAACGAATAGCTTATTAGGACTTTTGGCACAACCTAATACGATGAATGTGTACGGGATGTGTTATGAAACAAGTCCAGATCAGTGTCTAGAAGCTTTTTCTACCTCGTATGAACACTCAGGATTGTCTTTGAGCGTTAATGATTTAGGAGGTGCGGGAGTTAAAGATCCACAATATGCGCTGAACGATAATACAACTAATGCTTCACAAATTAGTAATGGAACGTTAGGCGTAGGAGCTGTTACAAAACAATGGATTTTCTTTAATACGGTGTCTGCAGCGGATGATGTAGCGATGATTAAGTTCAAAACCGGTAAAGGTATTGCTGATGTTACAGTGTTGGGTGGGTTGAAGATTAAAGCTTATCTAGGTAATACCGAGGTAGACTCGGTGGATTGGGGAACAACCGGAATCATCAATGGTGTTAACGTATTGAATCTAATTAATAATGGCCAACTTGTAGAGTTGCCTTTTGCACCAGGGCAAGCATACGACCGTATTTCAGTAGGTATTGAGAACTTGCTAAATGTTTCAGTATTCCCTCCGGTGGAACTGTATTCTGTAACACGTTGTTTTGCATTAGATAAGCCAGAGTTTGTAGCGTGGAAATCTGCAGATCAAACATCTGTAAAAGGTGGTGAAGAAATAACGTATACCATCCATGTACGTAATACCGGTACACGCGACCTTGTCGGGTATCTTGTCGAAGATAAGATACCGGCCAACACGACTTATGTTGCAGGTTCAGGTGGTGTTTATAATTCGGCTAACAATACTGTTTCTTTTGAGAATGTTAGCGTATTAGCTGGTGAACAGCAAGCTTATTCTTTTAAAGTAAAAGTTAACGCAGACCTGACTTCAGTTCAATTCATCAGAAACATAGCGCTTGTTAAAAATAGCCCTTCGGATAAAGGAACAGAAACATTCCCGCCATCCACTACAGATCCCAATGAACCAGATACGAACGCTGAACCAGGAACCAAAATTACAGTTGATGCGGTTAAATCGATTGTTTCTTGGAAAGCTTACGAAGTAGATGGCGATAAAACAAAATCAACCGTTTCTGGTGGTGAAGAAGTGACTTACCATATCTATGTACGTAATACAGGAAACCAGGAGTTGACTGGGGTTCAAATTACGGACGTATTACCTGAGGGTGTAACCTGGAAATCAGGTGGTGCACATGAAGGAGGTATAGTGAAATTTACTATACCGACCTTGGAGGTAGGAGCGACTTCGGAAGCACTAAGTTTTGTAGTAACTGTAAATTCTAACTTAACAGGAATTACAGAGATTAAAAATATAGCTGTTGTTAAGCTAGATCCAAACTCATCTGATCCAGATGGAGAGTCTTTTCCGCCAGTGGATAATGAAAACCCGACGGAACCTGATACGACAACACCAGGCACTACGCTGACAGTGGATGCGGTGCATAGTATTAGTTTCTTAAAAACGGGATTAAGCAACGGGACGAATAGTAGAGAAGCACAAGAAGGCGATGAAATTACTTATAGTCTAACAGTTAAAAATACGGGTAATACAGCCCTAGAAGATGTGTATATAACAGATGCAATTCCTGAGAATACAACGCATGTATCCGGTGGGACTTTAGCAGGCGGGGTTGTGACGTTGCAAGTTGGAGATTTAGCGTATGGGGAGGCAAAAACAGTTGCTTTCAAAGTAAAAGTGGGTGCACTTACAGCTGACCCAGACAATCCAGTTACAGCGATTACAAACGTAGCGGTGGCGCACTTCAAGGACGCCGCAGGTGCTGATAAAACCGAAGAAGCAGAACACATTATGTTGACGAACTGTACAGCAGTTGACGCTAATAATGTGATTATTACCCAAGATTATACTTTGTGTGAGGGCTCGCCCGTTACCTTGAATGTCGCTATTAAGGACGATTTACCAATTGGATTGCCAACTGTTGCAGATTTTACTGTAAAATGGTTTGCAGATGCTGCTCTAACGGACTATTTAGGAGAGGGAGCGTCATTAACTGTAACTCCTGTAGCGGGTGCTAAATATTATGTGATACTGGAGCATAACGACTTCTGTTTTAACGGTGATGCTGCAGAATGGGAAGTTACATTCTTGCATACTGCTAGTGCAACGGATATCACGGTCGATGGTGATGGAGCTAATATATGTGAAGGGGTAGAAGCTACCTTAGAAGCTAAGTCTACTAGAGCAAATGCACAGTTTAAATGGTATGCTGATGAAGATCTAACATTAGAGTTACCATACGATACAGCGGCAGCAGCGAATGGATCTATATTAAGATTATTACCTACTGCGCCTAGTACTACCGTATATGTAACGGTAAGTGGTGACAATATCTGTGAAAATAAGCCAGGAGATGCTAAAGCTGTAACCATAGATGTTAAACCTGCACCTGTTATTACTTTGTCAGGATCTAATGTGATTTACGTGGCTACGGGTGCGACGATTACGTGGCCTACGGCAACAGCTTCAGGCGGTACTATTCAATGGTATGATGATAAAGGACAGTCTATAAATTATAGTGAGCTTCCAAGTCAGGTAGATACAGTAGCTCAATTAGCTTACACAGTAGTAGCTACAGACGGAGATTGTTCATCCTCTGAAACTATTGTCATCAACGTATATGATGGTCAGGATTGTCCACCGCAAATGGAACGCGTATACGCTACAGTGGATAAAGGTTGGGGATCCATCATTACAGGTGGCGTAGCGAATACAGAAAATTCCACAGATGGAAATCCCAAAACGCACTCTAGAATAGTTACAGGTGTAGGCTTATTGGGTATTGGAACGACATGGCAAAATATCGAGTTTGACCATGAGGTAAAAGCAGGTACACCAGTAAGTATCAAATTAGGAAAAGAATACAGTGGAGCGGTATTAGCTGGTGGGATATCGGTTGTTGGAACCGATGCCAATGGTAATAACATAGGTACATTGAAGTCTGTTGACGGTGGGTTATTAGATTTACTAGCTGCCGATAATGTTGTTGAGTTTACATTTGTACCTGCAGATAGGAGTGGTCCTAAAGCATTCAAAGGTGTGCGTATATCAAGTGGCGCATTGCTCAGTGTGGCTCAGATATCTAAAGTGTACGGTGTCTACTATAATAAACTAGGACAAGCGAATTGTGCACCAATAGATAACAATACTAATCCTGATGTCTTGGACGTGTTGCATGGTGTAGAAGATGTTGGTTTAGGTGTTGCTAGTGCTTTATCTTCTGTGGTAGACCCTTGGAATGCTGTAGACAACGATTTGAATACGTCGGCGAAAATGGTTCGAGGCGTTGCAGCATTGAACGCAGCTACATTAACCGTCGTCTTTAAAAATCAGGTAATGCCTACAGACTCTCTTCGTATAATTATGAAAGATATTACGAATAAAGGGTTGAATTTAAATCTCTTGACAGGGTTCCGTTTCCAACGCTTCTTAGGGGGGCAGAAAGCAGGAGCTCCTATCCAAGATGGTGATTTCTTGAACTTATCGTTATTGAACTTTAAAGGAAATAGAATAACGATGATGGTAGATGCATTTGCTGAGCCATATGATCGTATCCAAATTGCCTCGGCCTCAATAGTTCAGGTTGCATTGAGTGACCAAATAGAAATATTCGATGTAGCGATACAACCTACAATAAAGTACGGTGCCATAGACGGTAAGATTGAAATATGTGCGGGTGATTCCATTAATTTTGAGGTGATGGACCCGTGTACTACCTACGAATTATATGATGAGGCTGGTAATAAGATAGAAACTACCTCAAACGGATACAGGTTTGGCATACCGAATACAACGTTGGGTGGCGAACATACATACTATGTACAAGCTAAGCGCTACGGTTGTGAAGTAGGGGTGCGCATTCCAATAACTATTCTTGTTAATCCAGTTCCGGTTATTGATCGAATAGAGATTAATAACGAGGTGCGTGTTAACAATGAAATAACACTAGCGCCAGGCGAAGAGTTTAATGCAAAAGCATTTGTTGATGAAAATGGAGCTAAAGTAACTAGCGCAAGTCTGCAAATGTTAGATACAGATGGAGATTGGGTAACACCTAACATCGGTGTCAAATACGGTGATTATGAAGCTACATTTGATATTCCTGCTAATGGAATCATCAATGGGGTAGATTACCGCAATAAATCGGTGCAGTTGAGAATGCTGTTCCAAACAAATAAAGGTTGTGCTGTTGAAAGTGAAGTGATTACCTTAAATATCTCCGCTAGTAAGTACGATTTTACTGGAGAGAATCTACAGAAAGTTGCTAAAGATGGAGCTGATGCAAAAGCAGTAGCTGGTGAGGAGTTTGTTTATGCGGTGACTGTTAAAAATGGTGGTCCATCAACGATCACAGCAGGTACCATCTTGTTTTTACAGGATATTCCTTCTGCAGGACAGACGCTTGATAAGGTTGTAGCTACATCTAATAATATTAAATTAGGAGGTGGAAATTCGCAAGGTGGATACTTTATTACCGCAGAAAGCGATATCGTAAAAGGTGATACATTCACTTTTGATGTTACCACTTTGGTAGATCCGGCTATCGTAGCGAATTTTGTGGAAAACACATTCAAGATCTGGACAAAAGATCCAAATGGCAACTACAGTGATGTTAATAATCCAGCAGATGGATCGGTTACATCACCACAGTACGAAGTAATCCGTGACTACGGATTCGATGATGACGCGATCACGAAAGTCGGTCAGAACTCAAATGAGAATGCGGTAGCAGGTAAGCCATATAGTTATACGGTAACGGTTACTAACAATGGTCCTTCAACTATCTTAAAAGGTACGCCGGTATATTTCCGTGATGTGGTGAGCGATGGGCAACAGTTGGTCGACGTGACTTATAATGGAGCATCAGTTGCGTTGGGTACAGGTGGACTGTTCAGCATCGAGTTGGACAATGCAGTAGCTGCTGGAGCGAGTTTCAATATACAGATCAGTGTTCTAGTGGATGCAGATGAAGCAGGACCGATTGATAATACGATCCATATCTGGCAGGATAATCCAGGTACAGATATTAGTAACCTTCCTACACCAGAAGGAACCGCTAAGACGCCTCCTATTGATGTAGACCGTGATTACGGTTGGGGGGAGCCAGGTGCAGTGGTAAAAGAAGGTGGAGTTACGGCAGTAGCAGGTGAAGAGTTTACGTATACTGTTACATTGACAAACAAAGGTACTTCGACTATATTAGATGGTACGGAATTGAAATTGCAGGATGTAGTGAGCGCTGGACAGACGATAACAGAAATTACATCAGATAAGGGAACGGTTAGTCCTGTTGATGCAAATGGATTCTTTACATTGACTGTTAATCAGAATGTCGCGGTGACGGAGCAGATTAAGTTGACAGTAGTAGTGGATATCGATCCAGATGCACAGGTTAATACTGTTCAAAATACAATTAACATCTGGGAGGATAATACTCCTGTCACTGATGTACCAGACGGTACGGATACAACGGACCCAATTCCTGTGACATTCAATGCTAAATTTACAGTAACGAAGACTACAGGTGCAACAGAGGCAATAGCCGGTGAAAAAGTAAAATACGATGTGGTACTGACCAATGCAGGTCCATCGACAGCCAAGATCGGTAAAGAGATTTTAGTAATCGAAAAACCGGGCAATATGGTTATCACGACAGCAGATATTAAAGTGATGTCGGGTAATGCTGAACTAGATGGTAGCTACAATGCGAGTACGGGCGAGTTTACATTGAAGGTAACAAAAGATGTAAAACTGACTGAGCAGATTGTGCTTGAAATCTACGCTATGGTACCAGCTAATGCCACAGGTACGGTTAAGAATGGTGTCAAAGTAGATGACGATGAGGAAGAGACACCAGAGATACCTGTAGTGGACAAAGTGAAGTTTGCCGTTCAGAAAACAGTCGCCGCAGGCCAGAAAGCTATAGCTGGGGAAAGCATAGATTTTGATATCGTGTTGACGAATAATGGTCCTTCGACAGCAAAACCGGGGCATAAAGTATTGGTGATTGAAAAACCAGGGCCATTCTTGACCATCACGGCTGCTGATATCAAAGTGACAAGCGGTAATGCTAATCTGTTTGAAGGTAAGTACAACGAAGCGACTGGAGAGTTCACACTAGTAGTAACGAATGAAGTCGACTTGGGTGCCACCATTAGCTTGACTGTTACAGCGCATATAGCGGAAGAAGCTACAGGTACGATTAAGAATGGTATTAAGGTAGAAGATGAGGAAACAGAGACACCTCCGATTCCGGTAGACAACAAGGCGAAGTTTGGAGTCAAGAAAACAGCAAACAAGACTGAAGTATTTGCTGGTGATGTAGTCGATTTTAAAGTTGTATTGACTAACAATGGGCCATCGACAGCTCAAGTTGGACATGAGATCAAGGTTATCGAAACACCGGATGGAATGACGATCACTGCTGCAGATATTGTCGTAGTGGGAGATAATGCATCCTTCGATGGTAATTACAACCAGTCTACGGGTGAGTTTACTGTTAAAGTAACCAAGCCGGTAGCAGTTGGAGGCACGGTCGAGTTGAATATTAAAGGGCACGTACCATTAGATGCTACGGGAACGGTCAAGAACGGTATTGAGGTAGATGATGATACCGATGTAACACCTGAAATTCCGGTAGTGGATGAATCTAAGTTGAAAATTGTAAAAGTAGCAGACGAGAATAAGGTGAAAGCGGGTGAAATGACTACCTTTACATTGACAATCACCAACCAAGGTCCAGCCGCAGTACAGTCTGGTAAGACAATAGTACTGGAGGAAAGACCAGGAGTAGGATTGTCCATCAAAGACTATGAAATGATCAGTACTAATGCCACGGTTCAAGGTTCTGATAACAAAGCCACATTAACCACAACCCAGGCTATCGGCATTGGCGAGGAGATTAAGGTTAAGGTACATGTGTTAGTTTCCGAAGACGCACCAGAAGAGGTGACCAATGGAATCTCCGTTTGGGGGCCTGGTAAAGATCCGGGAACTGATCCAGAAGATGATAAGGACGATACAGAACCTACACCGGTAGAACATGAACGTATTCAGGCGGTGGATGATGAAGACGAGACCAAGACTGGAATACCGGTGACAATCGATGTGCTGGCCAATGATATCGTGACCAAGTGGGATATCGACAGATCTTCGGTAGAAATCGTAGATGCATCCGAAGGTGCAATTATAACAGTTGGAGCAGATGGTAAGGTGACTTATGAATCATCGCGAGACAAGATCGGTGAAGATACCTTTACCTATCGTGTGAAGGATATCAAAGGCAGATGGAGTAATACAGCGACTGTGCGTGTAAACGTTATGAGCAATACTTTAGATATTCCAAATATAATCACACCAAATGGCGATGGTAAGAATGATGAGTTCCGCATCAA
The DNA here is from genome assembly GCA_040395455.1 of Sphingobacterium yanglingense. Lineage (GTDB taxonomy): Bacteria > Bacteroidota > Bacteroidia > Sphingobacteriales > Sphingobacteriaceae > Sphingobacterium > Sphingobacterium yanglingense_A. The sequence goes on from JBEBQJ010000137.1 coordinate 12,920, forward strand.
AGGCCTAGAACTTTATGACAAAGTAGGACTGACTATCGTCAACCGTTGGGGGAATGAAGTATATAGGAGCAATGCGTACAATAATGACTGGTCTGGCATCGGGTTGAGCGAAGGTACTTACTTCTATGTATTAGAATTGCTGAAAGGCGGTAAGTTGGAAGTGCATAAAGGATGGGTGACGATCAAATCAAATTAATTGAAGTAATTAAGTAATACGTGTTATGAAACGATACGGAATAAAAAGTGCATTAGTGTTGACCATGGCTCTTCTAGGGATGAAGAGCTACGGCCAGCAGAACATTCAGTTTACACAATATATATTCAATTCGATTAGCGTAAACCCAGCCTATACCGGGTATAAAGAAGA
>JBEBQJ010000138.1:0-12970 GCA_040395455.1 Sphingobacterium yanglingense
TCAGCGCTAACGCCGCGCCTAAAAGTTGCTTTTTTTTCATTTTCTCAAATTATTTGTCTCAATTAATAGATTATTCTACAGTATATTTTATCTTATTACTTTATCCAGAAAGTATAAAATATAGTACCTTTAAAATAAATTCTAAAGGCCGGAAAGAAAGTAAAGCCCGTTTCTTTTTCTAAATCATCGACCTTTACTTTGTAGGCCATATAATCTCTAGATGCCGGGGCTACATTATCCATCCTAAATCCGATGGTGTAGTACTTATTCCCTTTTTTCATCGCTAATGCTTTGTAGTAGTACTTTGGTTTGGCCACATTGGCATTGGCATTGTCTTTTACATAATCAATGTTATTGTCTGTCGCTGTAGTTACCATCGCACCTGTTACCACATACATTGTATCTACCCCCGATTGCCCCGTCCAGGTCCTTATCTTCGTCTCCAGATCGGCCCATAGCCCCTGGTTGAGGGGTCGATTCTGCGGAGTCATATTGGTATAGTAAAATGTAGACGCATTTTCCTGATAGTTTTTTGTCCTATCACCACTCGGTAGTTGATGTCCGCGATCGAGCATCAGGCTTTGATTGTTGGGATAGCCTTTTGAAAGCAGTGCTTGCAACGAACTGCTATAGTCAGGATCATAGCCCCAGGCGTCCGAACGGTCCTGCCCTCCTAGGTAGTCGCTACTCAATGGATAAGCCACCCACAGCGCTAGTTTATTCTTCGTATCGTACAACATCGAGTAGTTGCGCTTGGTGCCACTGCTCATCTTTAAGCTATATTTTAATGTTGTTGTTTCTTTGATCAGGGGCAGCTCCATATAGGCTCCTGTCGGTATTGGGGTCACTTCATCATCTTTACCCAGCGTAATATCATACTGATAGCGATGCCCCTTAGCAAAGACAGTTCCTGTGGGCAGTTTCCAAGTATAGGTCTTACCATCCGATTTAGTAAATACCACTTGGCCTGGGTCCTTTATCGCTCCCGGGAATAGCGTCCACTCCACGACCGTCTCCCCGCCACCATTCAACGATATTTTAGCATTGATATCCTGTAGGCTTGCAGCGTCGACATTCAACTGTCCATTCGCGAGGTCAAAAGACCCCGTTGTAGCACTATTTTTAAATACCGCCTTCAACCCAGCAAGCGCATCACCCTTTACCTTCAATTCCAGTTTAGTCATTTGCCGGCTAAACGATAGTGCTACAGGGCCCTGTGCACTGGACCATCCAGCTGTTTGTTGTGCATACATAAAGTCTAGGGCTGTTTGATTAGCCTGTTCTGTAATGTTTATCGTTGGCGTTAGGCTTGCTGTAGCCTGGTAAGGATAGTAAGCGACAAAACTCACTTTACCCGCAGTTGGGTACTCCAACTGTTCTGTCGGAGCAGCGGCCGAAAAATTACCATTGCCCGTGGTCGCATACTTCTTATTGAAAGCATTATTGATAACGGAAGCTGTCGTTAAGCTGCCACCGTGGGAGTACATAAAGATGCCGACAGCATCGCCCATGTCCCATTGCGTACCTTGAACACGGGTTTTTGGAAGTCCTTCGATCGCACTTGTAAAAGAAACCTTGTTTTGCGTATTCTTGACAGCGAAATCGTTGTCCTTGCGGCAGGAAACCAGCAATAGAGCCGAACAGGCCAGTAAGAAAAACCGGTTTTTAATCATCAAATTTAATTTCAGTGAGATTAATAATAAATTAATTAATTTTAATTTCGATTTATCGATTTTCAATATTAAAAAACCGGTAAATCTAAACTATGCAACAAACTTAACCTCAGAAGAAAAACTAATAGTAAAGGGATTATTAAGATTAGATTAAATATGGTTCGTGTAGCCGAAAGACTACAACAAGGGAGCGTCTAAATTTAAACGTCATTCTGTTAAACAATTGACCTATCGCAATGATGGATAGGTCAATTGTTTATTTTTCACTGTGCAAGAGTAACTCGTTTTTGACGGACAGGTCACTTTCATCCAGCACATACACTTTAAAAGTCTTGCCGTTCGGATACACCCTTAGGACCACATGTCCCTGCATAGATCGGTAAGCTTTGTCAAACCAAGGCCCATAGGTCGTACGTGTTTCGGGGTGCATATTGGTGGCGTAGAGATGCCGTGCACGACCTCGGCCGGTATACTGTAATCGGTAAAAGACCTCCTGCCCGGGTTGGTCCGAACTGTATACCTGCTGTATAGCCACCTGCGGGTCCAAGGTACGGATGAAACTGGCATTGTTCGCATCCCTATTTCCGTGGTGATTGAGCACCATCGCATCCACTTTACCTATGCTAGCGGCCAGAGGCGTCTCCACATCAAACCACTTGGGCACCGAGCCATCCTGCAACCCTGTATTGTCCGCCCCAAAATAATAGTCAAAGTCACCATAACTTACTTTAAAAGCCATGCTCAGCGGATTCTCATTATATCCACCCATCGCCATTTCTTCCGCGGTAAACAACTCCCTGACCTCGCTCCCCTCCGGGCTCCACAGGCTAGCCCCATTTTTGATGTTCTGTATGCGGAATGTTGGATACCGTCCCGGATGGTATACAGGCCCCAGCTGGGTGCTGCTACCTACCTGTGCTTTTTCCATATTCCAAGCTCCACTGTCGACGATAGCCATATAGCGTTGAAACGCCGCATCCTTTTTCAGCTTCGTGCGGAGGTCAAAGGGAAAACCATAGGACGGATAATCCCGGTCAATAATCTTTTGGGGTGTCAGTTCTGCCAAGAGTTCGGGTACCGCACCAAAATGGTCACTATGAAAATGCGTAATCAGTAGATAGTCCAACTGCCGGCTATCCCCAACCCGGCTGCTCATTTTCTGCAGGTACCAGGCCACGCGTGCCCCCACCGAAAGGCTACTATCCGGCACCCTAGAAGTCGCTTTGAGCGGAAAATGACGCTGTTCAAACGCAACCTTGTCTACCGTACCTAGATCCACCAATAAGGTCGTACCATCAGGCATCTGTACAAATGTGCTATTGCCTTCTCCGGTATTGATATGATGGATATCCAAAAAGCCCTCCTCCCAAGGTGGCAGGCTCTGCTGTGCTAAGACGAATTCTACCGGCAGAAGATAGACTACTGCCAGCAGAACCGATTTTATCAAGAAAGACCGCAACATCCGCTATTTTCTGCCTTTTAGGTAGTCTATCAACAACTGCGGCCTGTCCGTCTGTATCATGTTGACCTGATGTGCCGGATACCAGTCGTATATCGAAGGATCCAGTGCCGCACGCTCGTCATCATGTCCATCATTGTGCGGAGGCCAAAGGGAGTTGACCCATACATTGATACCCTGTGCGCGGTAAGTAGCAAACTGTGCTACTGCCGGGGCCTTTTCATCAGGCACGGTAAACTCGATCGCGATGGGCTTGTAGTTGGCCAGATGTGATTCCAGAATCTCCATAGCCTCCGGTTTCCCGAGGTTGACAATCGGCATAAAATGGACCTTTTCAAAAGCGTCTCCTAACTGCGCTCTCACCTCCGCATAAGGTTTTCCCGATTTAAGGATCACCTGATCCAACGTATGCGTCTTTTGTGCCACCTCCAGACAGACGGCGAGAAAATCAAAGCCCTTATCGATATTGATCAATATCTTATCCTTACAGACTGTAAGCGCTTCTTCCAGCGTAGGGATACGGTGCGGAGTCGGAACCCCCAGACCATCCCGCAGGCGCAACCGCTGAAGGCTATCCAGCGTCCAATCCTTGACCTCCCCTTTGCCCGTCGTCGTGCGATCTATCTTCTTGTCGTGCATCAGCACCGCATGTCCATCCTTGGTGAGCTGCACATCGATTTCCACCATATCCACCCCCATAGCGATACAGTTCTTGATTGCTTGTATGGAATTTTCCGGAGCATGGCGCCAGTCACCACGGTGGGCGATTACCCATATTTTATCCTTCGGTGCTGTTCTGAGCTGTTCGATATGCACCGCATCTTTATGCTGCTGTGCCGAGGTTAGGTTGAGCTGTCCAATCAGGACAGCTGCAACTAATAGTGATTTTATAAAATGTTTTATCATGATTAATAACCTGGGTTTTGTTTAATGATTCCATCCGCTGCGATTTGACTTGCCGGAACCGGCATCAGGAGCTTGTTTGCATCAGTGATGCCCAGCACCTCCTTACTGCGTCCCGTACGTAATATATCGAACCAACGGTGCCCCTCAAACACCAGTTCCTTGCGTCGTTGCAGGTCTATTTCCTGAAATACCGCCGACTTATCCTTTGCTCCGGCATAGGCGCCTATTCCCGCCCGTTCCCGAATCCTGTTCAGATAAGCGATTGCCTTATCCGTATCCCCCTCCTCATTTTCGATTTCCGCCAGCAGCAGGATAATATCAGCAAGACGCAATACCACAAAATCACTTCCCGAGTCCCCCACTACCGTAGAGGGAACAGCTATCTTATTGTTATAGGCCAGTCCCGAAGGAAGGCGCTTCACATAGACATCCTTCCGCTTATCGTTTGCCGCATACAGATTGTAAAACTCCCCCTTCAGCACGCCGTGCCCTTTTGTTCCCGTAATCTTACCTTCCACACGCCCCGTCGGATTGAACATCCGGTAGGCATCCGTGCCCTCACTGTTCGAGTTCACGCCCGAAGCGAACTGCACCGCAAAAAGAATTTCCTTGTTGAGCTCATTGGACAGGGAGAACACCTCTTCCGGATTGTCCAATAACTGTAAGCCCGCGCTTGGTTTAAGCACTTCTTCAAACAGTGCCTTGGCCACGGTCCGGTTGCCCAGCGTCAGCTCCACCTTGCCCAGTAATGCCTCTGCGGAGGATTTGAAGACACGTCCCTTGTTCGATTCATTACGGTAAGGCAACAGCGCTATAGCCTCGGTCAGGTCCGTTTTTACCTGTGCGTACACCTTATCCTTATCTACACGTCCCTTTCCAAAATAATCCTGCGGATTCGTCACCTCCTCGATTACCAAAGGCACATCCCCATAGGTACGTACGAGATTGAAGTACAACAGTGCCCGCAAAAACTTCATTTCGCCGATACGGCTGTTCTTGTTCTCCTCCTTTACAAAGGCAATAGGCTGTATGCGATTCAGAACGATATTCGCGCGTTGTATACCGATATAACTATCCTGCCAGATGTCCTGGATTAGCCCACTTTGTGGGATTACATTGTAGAGGTCCAACATCCCGTAGACACCACCATCATTGGCCGGCGTCTCATCATACGCATCCTCGCCTGGTATCTCGCCCACCGCAAGCATGCCTAGATCATACACTCCCTGTTTTTGGAGCGCCGCGTAAGCCGCATTCACCGCCTCTTCGATTTCTGCCTCATTGCGGTAGAAATTGCCCGCTACCTTTTCCGTTTCCGGGTAAAGCTGTAATTCTTTGGTACATGCCGTCGTGCATAGCAACGCGCATACACCTATATAAAAAGTTATCTTCATGTGTTGATTCGATTAATAAGTGACCTTAATACCTAGTGTGAATGTACGCGCAACTGGGTAGTTTCCTCCCGTATTGTAGCCCGATGTCAAGATATTGCTACTCGTTCCGTCGGGATTCCAACCTCTGAAATCCGTCTTCGTAAATATATTATTGCCCGACAGGTACACATTCATCTGTGTCAGTTTCAGTCGGCGCAGCGCTTCTGCCGTGAATGTATAGCCGATGCGCACATTACGCAGTCGCAGGTAGTCGCCATTGTTGCGCTCCACGACCGCCGAGCTACGTACCAGCTTACGGCTATTCGAGAAGTTACCAAAATTAGGCTGCCCCAAGAACCCGTTCGGATTATTCTCCGGGTGGTACCTGTTCTCAAAGTAATAGGTCGTCGGCAACGCAAATCCCTCGCCAGATTCCGTCAGTGAAGCCATATCCCCATCCATCAACGTACGTCCCGAGAGCCCGTTGAAGTCAAAAGCCAGGTCAAACCCCTTGTAGAAGAACTCGGCTCCAAAACCATACGTCAGTTTCGGCGCATAGGTCCCTTTCGACGTCTTGTCCCTTTCATCGATCACGCCATCTCCATTCATATCCCGCACCCGATAGTCGCCCAACAAAGTACCATCCAGATGAGGCGTATTGTCAATCTCTTCCTGTGTTTTGAAAACACCATCCAGCGTATAGCCATAGATCTCCGCAATAGCTCCACCTACAGCCGTTACAAAATTCTGATCCGTCCCTGTTGCGATACGTTGCTGACCAGGACCTAGCGCCAGTACCTTATTCTTATACGTTGTCAGGTTTGCATTGAAGCCCATACGTACCGCGCCCAAATAGAATCCCTTGCCCGACAGCTGTGCTTCAAAGCCCTGATTTTCCATCTCTCCGATATTCGCGAGCACCGTATTGTACCCCGTCTGCTGCGGCACAGGCACATTCAGCAATAGGTCTCGGGTATTCGTTTTGTAATAGGCCAAGGCGGCATTCAGCTTATTCTTAAAAAAGCCCATATCGAGGCCGATATTGCGTGAGTTCGCGATCTCCCAGCCCAGGTTTGCATTTGGAGCCGTCGTCGTCGTATAGCCCGGAGCCAGATTGGCCCCATTCACGTAGTTGTCAAAGGTCACCAAGGCATGCGAACCGTAGTTTCCGATCTGGTTATTCCCTGTCTTGCCCCAGCTTCCGGCTATCTTGGCAAACGAGATCAGTCCTCCCTTTGGAAAGAAATCCTCCTGCGAGATTACCCACCCCAGCGATAGCGATGGAAAATTCCCCCATCTATTGTTCTCGCCAAAGCGCGAAGAACCGTCACGACGGATAGCCGCGGATAATAAGTAGCGACCGGCATAATCATACTGCAAGCGCGAAAGGTAAGACTCCAACGTCCAGGCATTCACATGAGGCTCCGCACGAAACGAACTCGCCCCACCGATGTTGCTGATATTATCGTCGGCATAGCCGGTACCAATCACCTTGTTATAATCCGCACGCTCCTTTTGGAAGGTATGTCCCGCCAAGATATCAAAGCTATGCTGTCCGACCTTAAAATTATAGTTCAACGTATTCTCCACTAGATAATTGAACATATTCTCCCGCACCTGATTGCCATCCGCATCAGGACGTGGCGCCGGTATACGGTACGCCCCTAGGCTCATGGGGTAGTAATGGTCGCTTTGATAAGTATCATAGTCCCCTCCTAATGTAAATCTATACGTAAGTCCATCCAGAATACGGTAGTTGGCATAAATGTTTCCAAAAGTCTTGAAGCGACGTTTAGGGCTTTGCACTAAAGTCGATGTCGCCAATAAGTTTTCTACAGGTGTACCATTAATCGCTACCCCCTCCAATAAGCGTTGTTCCATGATCAGCTGTTCACTGATATTCAGACTGCCATCCGCTTTATAAGGACTATAAAATGGGAAAGACAAAGGCAATAGCCCCAGTGCGCCATTGCTACGGCTAGCCTGATCCTGCGAATTCTGGTGCGTATAGCTTGGCTTCATATGTATACCGAAATCGATCTTGTCGCTCAGCTTCGTATTTAAATTGACCGATGCCGAATAGCGTTGCAAATCTGTACCGATAACCACCCCTTTCTGATCAAAGTAACCTAGCGACGTGTAGAACTTACTCTTCTCGCCACCACCTTTGAAAGACAGGTTATAGTTCGCAATCGGTGCATTCCGAAAAGCAACATCCATCCAGTCCGTATTCATCAGCCCCAACTCCCCGTTAAGGTAAGGATCTAAATAATCCAAGCGCAGTTCCCTACCATCTATATTCTTACCCTTTATCTTCTTGGTAACCCGTATTGAGTTCGGATCCGACGCACTCCTATTCGCTGGATCTTTGGATACATAGCCCCAGTCCCGCGCTTCCTGGAGGAATTGCGCAAACTGATAACCATCTACATACTTGACACCTGAAGTCTGCTGTTGCACACCGTAATAAGCATCAAAGTCTACCGTTACACGTTCCTGTCCCATCGTCCCCTGCTTAGTCGTCACTAGAATAACGCCATTGGCTGCTCTAGATCCATATATCGCTGCCGATGCGGCATCTTTCAGGATATTGATATCAGCAATATCATGCGGATTGATGGAGTTCAGCGTGCTTCCTTCCGTAAGCGGAAAACCATCGACAACGATCAGCGGATTCGCTCCTGCAGTGAGCGTACCTCGACCACGGATCACGATATCCCCTCCTGCTCCGGGCTGCCCATTCGACTGATTGACCACGACACCTGCCACCTTTCCGGCCAGCTGCTGCTCAAAGCTTACCGAAGATACTTTTTCCAGTTCCTCTGCGGAGACCTTGCTCACCGCACCGACCACCTTGCTACGTGCCTGCTGTCCGTAACCAATGACCACCACTTCATCCAACGATTGGTTCACCTCCGTGAGCACCACCTCCTTATAGCTTTCATTTCCAATAGGCATGCGTACCCCTTCGTAAGCGAGGTGTGACGCGAGCAACACGCGGTCGCCCGATGTTGGTACCTTGATTGAAAAGTTACCCCCTGCATCCGAGCGTGTCTTATAGCTGCTGTTCAGAAATTCGACCGACACCCCTGCAATCGGTTTGCCGTTTACGTCCAACACTTTTCCTTTCAGTATAGCTTCCTGCTGGGCGGCTGGGGCCACCTTCCGTACCGTGACCACATTGCCCTGCACCATGAAGTCCAGCGGAAAGTATCGGCGAAAAAATGATAGGCCCTCCGCAAAGCTCTTGAACTGCAACCTGCTCTTGTCGACCTGTAGCCCCTGTAGGTCTGCGTCGGCAAAGAAAATCTGATAACCGAAGCGGCTGCCCACCTCGCTCAGTGCCACACGCACCGCTATGGCCTGTGTGGCGTAGTGGGCCGCAATCGTCTCCTTGCGGGAAGGCACCCCATCCGCGTACACTGGACCTAGGGCAGAAATCGTCATAGCGAACGCTATAAAACCATTTTTTTTCATAAATTTGAACTACTTAAGAATTGATTCATTAATTACTTTTGTGGATTGATTTTACTTATTTTACGACACCGGTAACTGGTACTTACCGGTGTTTTCTATTTCAGTATTATTTCATGTTCGTCGATACTGTGCACCGTGAGAGCAAACGGGAATCCGATGATTTTTAGGATCGTCTTTAGGTCGCCGTTGAAGGCACCACTGACTTTTTTCGACCGGAGCGCTTTTGGATACCGGATGGTCGTATGGTAGCGTTTTTCCAGATGGGCGATTACAGTGCCGAATTCTTCCTCCTGAAAACTAAAGTTTTGCTTGGACGAAGCCATTAGGTATTGCTGTTGGCCCCCTTTGAGCGAATACTCCCAGACCTCGCCCGCCAGCAGGTACTGCGGTTGCTCTCCTTTTTGCACCTTTACCTTCCCCTCTATCAGCTTCACCTTCTGCTCCGATGGCCTACTATGTAGGTAGAATCGTGTACCCAATACCTCTACCGAAAAGTCGACAGCGTCTATTACAAAGGGTTTTTCCTTGTTCTTGGCCACGTCAAAATAAGCCAGTCCACCAAACCTTACTTGGCGCATCTTCTGTCCAAAATCGGCCGAAACAGTCAGCTTACTATTTTCCTCCAGATAGACCAGCGTACCGTCTGGTAGCTTTACCGTGTCACGCTCCAAGCCCGTCTCATAGACCAGAGTCGGCTCCATAAGCGTTGGCTGCTGATTCCATTTCATCAACAACAAGCCCATAACAGGGATCAGTATCAGTATGCTGCTTATTTTTAAGGTGCGACGCCGCCTATATTTTCGGAACCTACGGTCTATCCCTGTCCACATCCTATCGGACACGTCCCCTGGCAGGTGGTTTTCTTCGTCTTTTGTGGATTCCCAGATCCGTTGTGTGCTATGCTTCTTTTCCATTGTATATCTCAGTATACGCTGGCTTGGTCGGTTCGTGCACCCCCTATCGGCAAACTTAACAGTAAGTTAATATGAGCTGTTGGTTTTTAGGAAATCTAGGGCTTTGGCGATCTGCTTGGCTACGGCAGACTTTGATATTTTATGCTTGAGGGCAATCTCGCTATAACTGAGCTCATCTACGACACTCTGTAGGAATATCGTCTTGCGACGCTCGGGCAATACTTTGATCAGCGACTGTATGTTGGAGAGGCGTTTATTTTTGTCTTCCTGGTCGCTCGGGAAAGGAGTCGTATCTTCGATGTCGTACCCTTCCTCCAGAAAGGTGAAATCTATTTTCTTCCGGCGGTAATAATTGGTCACCTCCTGTCTAGAGGCCTTAAAGATGATAGATTCCGGATGCTCATGCCTATGCAAGGCCTTGACATGCTTCCAGAGGTGCACGAATATCTCCTGGACAATATCCTCCACCTCGTCTGTGGCATCCACATACTTGCTTACAAAGACGTACACCCTGCGGTGGTAGCGTTCATAGATAGTATGGAAATAAGTCCTCATAGTACAGTGCATCGTTAAGTTGTCGTCGGCATGCACTAGTGGCAATTGGACTTCGCAACAAATTTAGAAAGTACCGATGAAGATAAATATCGGGGATGCACGATTTAATAATTTGTTAATATGCCACGATTATTCTGCTATCGAATCCTCCCCCCTCTTCTTCTTAAATCGTACAACCCTATTCTATTTAACATAATTAATTTTATCCGTTACATAAACCTCAAGATGACGAAAAAGTAACCTCCCTATAGCGTAGCGAATAGCTGTCGACAGCTATTCTTTCGCCTGCTTTTACCTGTTCTAATAATGCATTTTGAAAAGCAATCTCCTCTTCTAGCAGCTTGTTCCAATAGTGGGGACTGTCTGAAAAGTTCTCATAGTAATCCAAGGTATCGACTATCTCCAGCAAGAGTCCCATAGTGGTATCCACAGGATTGCTTCCTGCAGTGGCATACTCGAATGCATTGAGGACAAAAAGTTCCAGTTGCTCCAGTTCTTCATAATCGTCGGCATACACATCCACCTCAGCATTGCTCTTCTCTATGGCCTGCTGATAATGTTCCAAGTTATCACTATCGATATCAGCGAGCAGCTGTTCGCCACTCACCGGTATGTTTATATGATGCTGTATGGTCTGTTCAAAATCAGGCAATAACAGAAAGAACCGGAGTCCCGCAGCCCTTATATCCCGAAGCTGCACCGACGAAGCATGCGACAGAGCTACACGTAGCCTGTCGGTATGAGCGCTGATGTGTTTTACAATATCCATACATTAACCTTTGTTGAGGAGCCTTATGCTCTACACAAAACTATATAAAATACCGCAATCAATCTTCTTTGTATTCCTTACCCGTATAAATATCGATATAATAATAGATCAATTCTCCAGCACCCGACCTTACAGTTACCAAACCGTCGGAATTAATAGCCTGATAAGCTTTTGCCCCTATACGTCGTTTGGTGGTATTATCATAAAGCATATATAGCCCCTCTTTATCCTTTTGTAGCGCATAGATACCTTTGTCTATATCCATAACGGAAATATCCTGGTACTCCGGTTTTATTGCCCAAGATTGGGTGCGGCTATTCCATAGCCCCTTGGTCCGGACTTCTTGTTGATCTTCGATAGGGATGATGTATAAATCCTCCATCCCCGTATAGGAACTGACCTTGCCAAACTTCCACTTTTCCGTATTCAGCGCATCCGGCAGAATCATTTTTCTATCCGGCCAAACCAGATTACCGACCTGGTCCAATACCCTAAAATTATACGTGCACTCCAATTGATCGACCACATTGCCATTGGTATCGATATACAACCAGTCGTATGCCCATACTGCATGATCGTAATTGAACACCCCCAGCAAAAAGTAAGGTGAATTGTTGATTGAATAGACCAGCGATGTCTTCTTAATAAAATCTATCTGTGTGTCTGTCGCCTTTTTGATTTCTTTCGGAAATACCTTTTCATATTGGGGAAAAACATATACATCGTCCGTCTTGCGATCTACCAGAAGTTTTGGAACCTCAGGTTCATAACGATCTTTGTTGACTTCCTCGAGCATTAAGGTTTCTGTTCCATACCGGATAGAAAGCGATTGTGTTCCTTCCATGTTGCTGTGAACTGCCTTTTTCTGACCCAATCCATACAAGGAGACACTTGCCCCCGACATTTTGATAAAGCGTTTGTCTTGTAGCATAGCAGTTATATCATACGCTATTTTACGAAGGCCATTCTTTTTGATCTGATAGAGATCGCCATTCCAATAGAGGTGTTTGTCATCTACCGCTACGGGGTTCAAATAGACATTATCATCCTGATACGGGAGATCTTGTTTTAACAAAACCTGGTTCGACTCCAGAATGCCGACTTCTGTTTTACGATAGGTCTGTTCTTTCTTGATCCCCCCACCCATGATATTCCAGTCCCATTTCCATACCGGCATTTTTTTTTCGTACTCCATTTCTTTTCTATAGAATGTCAGTCCGTTGACACTGTTGAGGTTTATTTGCTTGGGTGAAAAATCGATTACCATTTCTCCCTTGGCATCGATCACCGCGTATTCGTAATTTTCATTGACGACCACCGCAAATCCAGTTGGTGTAAATATAGATCCCCTTCGGTATTGTGTATCCGATATCGGTTTCAAATCTGTTCTATCGACATAGATATACGTATTTTGCTTCGTTAAGAAAGGAACCGCATTTGTCATCTTCGCATTTGATAAGGGTAGTCTTGCCTCTTTTTTTTCCTGTGTACAGGCCGTCATTGCTGCCAGCATGAAAAGGATACCGCACATAGCTGTTTTCATATGTTTATAGTTTGTTTTTTAACGGCCATATGGAATATCAAAATTAAATTCATTGGAGCTTAAGCAGTTTCTGCAACATGGATATTTCATCACTTTAATTTATACCTCAATGTTACGGATAACCATCGCATAAATCTATCCCCGATATCAGCGATATTATCTTCGCTTAGGTCCTCAGCGGGGCGATAAAGAAATACTGGGAAACTTTAATTACGGTCCTTTATTATTCTTTTGTCCTCATTGCCAGACGGGCGTGACACTTGGTATCGGCCAAGTGTCCAACCGAACCCTGTGAGCTCAT
>JBEBQJ010000139.1:0-12910 GCA_040395455.1 Sphingobacterium yanglingense
ATGAATAACAGATTTTAACTCATGTTACAAAAAACCGAAAAATGTAACACGTTACTTTCTATCTCTCACCGCTTATGATTCCCCCCATTCCTTTTTGACCTCTTTTGGCTTTCTTCTAGGGAGGTTATTCAAAGCGCATAGTGGGACATTTGTTTTCATTGCTAGTACTTGCGTTTATGTCCATCACAAGAATTGTGGCGGGAGCAGAAAAAACTTTCATGATTCCTTCGGCTCACCAACAGACATGAGAGTTTTTGATGGCCTCTGAAAAACATACTTTTTCAGAAAAAATAGGGAAAGACCATAAAACAAGACAAAAATTGGATAGGTAAATACATACAAGAATACATATCCGTGTTTGGAAGTATATCCCAAAATCCATTCTATCGCATCAAAGGATAGAAAAAATGCGGTGTAAAAAATAGCTGGAACAATGAAGATTCCTAGCCAAAAAACATATTTCCCACTTTTCGGATAGTTTAACATCAACTTTACATGTAGCAGAACGATGCCGATCAGCAGCAAAGAGGCAATACCTATAGGGTGCAGCCATAATACTATTTTGCCTGCTAGATTGGTTTTATGATTGATCACGATATCCAGATCTTTGTCTGTAGTATGTAAAGTCCACTTTGCTGTATTTATCTCGTATTCAGGTTTTCCGAGATTAGATTCGGTGAGTTCAGCCAAACCGTTCAGATGCAAGCGGACTTGTACGGGACCAAATGACTTCCAGAACTTGGACGGATAGAGCGAATATTTTAGGCTATAGTTTCTTAGGAAACCATAAGTGTCCGATCCAAGATCCGTTTCATATTCGATGTAAATTTCATTCTTGCCCTCCTGTAGTGGCGCATTGAAATAGATCAGATCGTCCAATCTGACGGCAATACCTTCGTTTTCTGCATAAGCTATTCTGTAGGATAAATCGCCGGTTGTTTCTTGTAGTTTTGAAATGAATGGGAACTTTGTGTAATTAAGTGGGGTGAGCTCTTGATTAGAAATCGTCTTGCCGTTTACCTTGATCCGGTGACTAGGCGATCTGTATAGCGCCAAAAACAATAGGGGAAGCTGTACTTTGCCAGGCGATTGGATGGTGTAGCGCACCTTAAATACAGCGTTAAGGTTATTTTCAAGTGAATCCTTTCTGATATCAATATCAATTACTTCATCCAGTACGCTATAATTGGCGTTGCCATACATGGTCGCATTGCGGCTGCCTTCAAAATAAGGTTGCGCCATGTTTGCTTGGAGCATATATGGTATTAGGATGAACCAGGATAAACATAGTCCGTATATCGAATTTTTGAGCGTGTCCATAGCAGATATTCTCCAAATCATTTTTCTAAAATAATCGGTTTTTTCAAAAAATTTCTTAGCCGTTTACAATCCGTCGGTTAAATATTAAGAATCGCTTTCATCATGCTTTCGACTACTCCTATACCTCTGGGCGGGGGATAAACTATTTCTCCTGATCTAAATTTACTTTGGCCACGTTGAATCGCCGTTAATGATTGATGCGTACGCAACCCACCAGAAGAATTATGGTGGCAGTAGAGGGGCTCCTTACTTTTTAGCCTCCTTTGAATTTCCTTTTGTTTTGGTAAGTTTTAATATCCAGCTAGTTCAGACTCCTTTTCCATATATGACTCCCTGCTCTCGCAATAGGTTTTTCTCTCTCTCTATTTCAGCTACGAGCTCTTCTTCCGAAGGTAAGTACATCATATACTTCGTAGCAAAGAGCTGTTGACTGTCGTTCATTACAGAATATTTTACTACTGTTTCACTTTTTTCGGTACACAATATTATTCCTATTGTTGGGTTATCACCTTCAGGCTTTTTGAGATCGTCAAATAGACGTCGGTACATATCCATCTGTCCGATATCCTGATGGGTAAGTTTTCCTACCTTGAGATCTATCAGCACGAAGCTCTTCAGCAGGTAGTTGTAAAATACCAGATCTATGTAGAAGTGTTCTAATTCAGTACTCACTCTATATTGCCGACCGACAAAAGAAAATCCCTTACCCAGTTCCAATAGAAACTGTTGTAGGTTTTGTATGAGTGCTGATTCTACGTCTTTCTCTGATAATTTGGTCGGGAAGGGGATATCTAAGAATTCAAATATGTAAGGATCCTTGACAAAATCCTTTGGAAGATTTTTACCCGATTCAGCGCTGTACTGTATATCTGTTGGTCGGTCTTTTGAAGAAAGGATTCTTTCGTAATAGAACGAATTAACGTTACGTTCCAAGACGCGCGTACTCCAATTCTGTTCTTCCGCTTCACGTATGTAATATTCTCTTGCACGTTCGTTTTCTATGCGCATTATTGTGCGGTGGTGTGTCCAACTCAATTTGCTACGCAGTGCGTAGCATTTTTGAATATCAGGGTAGGTTTGGTAAAACTGCCTGAAATTCCGTAAGTTAGCAGGAGAGTAGCCATTGCCTAGTTTTTCGGAAAGCTTCTTGGATAATGTTTTTAAAAGAGAGTCGCCATAGACGGCTTTCGATTGTCCTTGCTGTTCGTCCTCTACGATCCGTTTGCCAGTTAGCCAATAAGCTTCGACCATAGAAGTATTAATGGCCTGATAGGCTTTTTGGCGGCCCTTTTCTATAATATTGATTATATCGGAGACTACAGATTCCATCGTTGCTTAGTGTTTTTAGTTTATTCTTCTTGACCTAGACTAGGCTCTTTCTTACCTATTTTCCTTTCTTCTCTTCCGCTGGTGGTACAAGGCCTCCAATGGGGGGCTCGCCGTATTGATAGTATTGACCGTCGTCAATTCATATCTGCTCTAAGATACAAAGTATTATACATATTTAGTCGGTGAGTTGGCTATTGGGGACGTTTCTACGAGTAGGGGTGAGCGCTAGTAGCAGTCTATTTCTTTTAACTCTCCTCCGGAAGGTAACGTGAACCAGACGAGTCTTTTCTTTGCTTATATAAATCACGTATTCTAGATTCCATATTAGTATAGTATGCTCTTTTTTGATCAGTGAGTTTTGTTTCTAATTGTAAGCAATCATTCAAAATCTGCAAAAGTGCTTTCTCCGAGGGTAATAAGAATAATGAACAAAAATTGAGTCCCAATGTTTGGCTTACTTTGTAAATATTTTCCCAGCTACTAACGTGTTCAGCCCTTTCAATTCGGCCGACAGCTGTATTGTCTGCATCGCAAAGATTGCCTAGTTCAAGTTGAGAAAGATTTTCTTCTAGTCTAGCAAATTTAATTGTTAATCCCAGAGAAATATTAATGATTTCCAATTCAATTTTTGAGTACCCCATAGTCATATCCCAAAAGTTGGCAAGAAGAAATCATTTATTCGATACAAATTTGTATTGACAATAGTATTTTGTATATTTGCTTTAGAAATCTATATCTAAAGGAAAATAGATTGGCATTTGACTAAAAGGGTCTCGACTACGAATTCCGACTTTCAATTGGACGAGGCGATAGTTTAATGCCCATGCAGATATTTTGTATATCTTTGATATACCTATAGCGCATGGGCCCTATCGTTTTATTCGTTCCAACGCCGTCGGAAGCTAGTAGTGCGAAAGATAGGGCTTGCTATAGCTTCCCTAATTCACGAGACTCACAGATATAAATGTGAGTTATGAAAAAACAATTCGAAAAAAATCTAATTTCCGCACCGGAGTAGCTTCGGTAGGGCTGGATTTGGTCCTAGGAGACTAAGTCTTAACGGTGCATGTGCTCAGTATATACCGCGATAAATACCAATTAAACATAGATTATGAGCCATTCCCGCATTCAAGAATCAATTTTATTTATTAACCGTGTGGCCTGATCAAGGATTAGGTACGGTAGGATATTGACCGGTCTGTTTTTCCGGAGCTGCCTTCATTGGGTCACACTCAATGAACTTTAAGAATGAACAATTTTTTAAGGGGTGGGAGAGGACTGCCCATAGCTTACAGCCTATGGCCTAAAGCTTTTATAATAATATTCTGTGTGTTGTTTAGTTGCCTTACGGTCTTACCTGTTATCGGACAGGAAGCCGTAGGGCTTAATGAAGTGAGGTCATTAAAAGTGGGTGATCAGATTCCAGACGAGCTATGGGATATGCCGCTCAAGGTGGTCAATCATCCCGAAGGGAAGGAGTATGTAAAACTCGGCGACCATAGGGAAAAGGAGCTAATCATTCTGGATTTTTGGGCGACCTGGTGTGGAAGCTGTTTAAATTCGATCCGTACGATATCCGATATATCTATTGACAACCCTACGGTAGCGATGATTCCCGTGACCCGACAGACATCAAAGGAAATGGATAGTGCGAGGTCTCTAAAATATTGGTTTAAGGAGGGGAAGCCAGCGTCTATCGTAAATGGGGATTTTTTGGCAGACACTTTCAATAGTTTATCTGTGCCTCATTTGGTTTGGATACATAATGGACAGATCAAGGCAATTACGAATAGCTTGGCATTGACACAGGATAATATCGACAGTGCCCTGTCTGGAAATTGGTGTGAAATTAAGCAGAAAGAAAGCGATACCACCGTTATTATTTCATTCACTGATAGAAGATGAGGAAGAAGATGAGGACTGTGATATTATACATTTTATTGGCTTTGCCCTATATTGGGCTAGGTCAGCAACAGATTGTATTTTCAGGGGTGATTAAAGATGCAGAGACAGGTGTCGTTATTCGAGGGGCGGTCATAAGCCTACAGAAGGCTAAAATATCGACCATGAGTGATATGGACGGCAGGTATAAGCTTGCAGTAAATCAATCTGATAAGAAAGACACGCTCTCCGTTCGGAATATTGGGTACATGTTGTTCCATCAAAGTGTTGCTCTTTCTGTCAGCAAGCGGATTGAAGTCGGTCTTAGTCGAGAGAATACGGTTATAGAAGAGGTTGAGGTTAATACAGGATACCAAAGGCAGAACAAGCGACTGTCTACTGGAGCTGTCGAATTGATCGGTAAGGATGAGTTAAGCTATGGTACCGGATCTAATCTTTTGGATAGGATAGAGGGACTCTTTTCAGGAGGAGCATTCGATAGGACAGATTATAACTATAACGGTATTCCTAAACAACCTGATGTTACTTTGAGAGGGGCATCGAGTTTGATGGCCGAGACTTTTCCTTTGATTGTCGTAGACAATTTCCCGTTCGACGGGTCTCTTGATGATATCAATCCAGAGGACATAGATAACATCACCGTCCTGAAAGACGCGGCAGCATCGTCTATTTGGGGAGTCAAGGCTGGCAATGGTGTATTGGTCATAACGACCAAGCGAGGAAAGCTAAATCAGCGCTTAACTATTGATGTCGGGACAAATGTTAATGTTGGGGGCAAGCCAAAACTGTTTTCTGAACAGATAGTATCTTCATCCGATTTTATTGAAATGGAAACCTTTTTATTTGACCAAGGGTTTTATGCCAGCCAGATTAATGATACCAGAAAGCCACCATTATCTCCAGTAGTACACTTGTTAAATCAGTATAAACGGAATGAAATAGACAAATCCGAACTAGAAAAGCGACTGGATGTATTAAGAAATCGAGACGTGAGGAATGATTTTTTGGACCATGTGTATAGAAACCCATTCGAAAGCAATACCTCTCTCAATATGAGGGGAGGAGGAGATAAGACTACATACTCATTCTCTTTAGGGTATGCTAATAACCAGTACAATATGCCGATGAACTCAAGGGAGAGGTTGACAGCAAGATTTAACCAGATGTATAAGCCGTTTCGCAATATTTCTGTGTCTGCTGATTTCGCTTATACCTACCTCACGACCGCACAGTACAATAGTAGCAATATGATTGGGTATGACCAGATGCTAGTTAATGGAAAGAAACTCTACCCGTATGCTCAGTTGTATGATTCAGCGAATGGAAACAGTGTTTTGTATACCGACTACGACAGGTCTTTTATTGAAGAGAATCAATCGAAAGTAGCCAGGGACTGGTCTTTTAGACCATTGGATGAAATTGATAATCGTGGGAGCATGTCTCAGCGAGATCAGGTAATCGCTGGATTGAGTTTGGATTATCAATTGGTTCAAGGACTCCGGTTCTCTATGAATACGCAGTTTAACCGTGCACTTACCGAGTCGACTTCGTACTACGAGGAGGATAGCTACTTTGTACGTAATCTTTTCAACAGGTTTACCTATGTCGATAATAGTAATGTAGAATACAATGTACCCGAAGGAGGAATCTCGGATAAAGAAAACGCGAAGTTGTGGGGGTATGCCCTACGTCCGCAGTTAAATGCTGATTTGATGTTTGGGGGAAGCCATAGTTTGACCGGAGTATTAGGGGGAGAAATACGAGAGTCGAATGGTCGGTCATATCAAGGGCGGAACTATGGAGTGTATGAAGGACGGAATTTATATACCCTAGTAGACTTTACTTCTACAAAGCGAATGTTTCCCGTATTAGGTAGCAAAGCTTATATCCCGAACCGAATAGGTTTTAGCAATACGAGCAATCGATTTGTTTCCTTATATTCAAACTTAAATTATAGTTTCAAACAGCGGTATTTTCTTTCTCTTAGCGCTCGAAATGATGCCTCTAATATCTTTGGCGTAGACATAAAGAATAAATGGTCTCCATTATGGTCTATTGGTGGAGGATGGGAGCTGTCCGGCGAACCGTTTTTCAAATCTGATCTGTTCAATTATCTAAAACTACGGACGAGTTATGGGTATAGCGGAAACGTGGATACCCGAGTTCCGGCCGAGCTTGTTCTCCAGCGTGTTTCCTATTTGGATTTTTATACGAATCTTCCTTTCAACTCGATTGTTTCCTTGCAGAATCCTGGGTTACGATGGGAAAAGATACGGACTTTCAATATCGCTGCAGACTTGCGTATGTTTGATAACAAGCTCTCGGTGAGTGTCGATTATTATAGAAAGAAATCAATGGATCTTTTGGGCTCATCTATGGTCGATCCAACTCTCGGAGTAAGTTCTGTAACGATGAATTCAGCCCAACTAATGGGGCAGGGTGTAGATGTTAACATCAGTGCTAACATTAAAAATAATACTTGGGGCTGGAACGGGTCATTGTTGGCTGGATATAATAAGACAATTTTAGATAAGTATCTCGCGATGCCACAATCCGTAACCAGTAATGCGATTACCGCGGCCAATTTTGTTGGAAAAGAGTATAAGGTCTTGACGAGTTTGAGATGGCATGGTCTGGCGGAAGATAATGGTGCTCCGATTGGATATATTGGAGATAAGCCATCGACAGCGTATTTAGATATATTGCGGAATACCCCTTTTGATGACCTTGTGTATCATGGTGCCAGCACCCCGAGAACCAATCTTCTTTTGAGAAATATACTGAAATATAAATCTTGGGAACTAGGCTTTACACTTTCTGGACAGTTCTTTTATTTCTTTAGAAAAAGCAGTATTGACTATGGCCAGTTTTTCAGTAGATGGAGAGGGCATGCCGATTTTGCGAATAGATGGAAGGAACCTGGTGATGAAAAAACGACCAGCGTTCCAGCATTCAATTACCCAGTAGATACCAATCGGGAAGGCTTCTATGGTCTAAGCGAGGTTTTAGTCAGAAGAGGTGATCATCTGCGTTTTCAGGATATCCGTGTGAGCTATCGGACCACGATAAATAATAAAAAAGTAGGCTTGCGTAATGTCGAGTTGTTTATGATGGCTTCCAATCTTGGGCTTGTCTGGACCAAAAATCCGGAAGGAATCGATCCTGTGTATGATTCGGGAATCGGCCCGTCGATGACTGTTACAGCAGGGTTAAAAATTGGACTTTAAATATAAAGAGTTATGAAAAGGTATATTTTGTTTTTAAGTACAGTAACATTGTTTTTCATCGTAGGATGTAGTAAATATTTGGATAAGAAGCCTGATGATAGCTTTGCGCTACCAGAGACAATAGATGACTTAGAAGGCTTGCTGAATAGCAGTGATTTGGCAATTAATTTTGCTACAGTAGCTTTGGGAGAGATTGCAGGCGACAGTTATTACATCGATGAGGAAAATTGGAAAGCGATGCCCAGCGAGTCCGATCGTATGATCTATACTTGGCAACCGTATGCACCACAGTTGGCCCATTGGGCTGTTCCTTATCAGGCAGTATTATACGCGAATGCTGTACTCACCTATTTGCCAGAGATTGAAATTCCTAAAAATGAAATTCGTCGTGCTGAAAAACTGAGAGGCGCAGCACTTTTTTATAGAGCACATCAACTATTCAATCTTAT
This sequence comes from Sphingobacterium yanglingense, assembly GCA_040395455.1. GTDB lineage: Bacteria > Bacteroidota > Bacteroidia > Sphingobacteriales > Sphingobacteriaceae > Sphingobacterium > Sphingobacterium yanglingense_A. The sequence goes on from JBEBQJ010000139.1 coordinate 8,228, forward strand.
GCATGTATTTTCCAAGCCGTATCGTCCTGATGGAGATAATTCGCATGAGGGTATCGTTTTGAGGAGTCAAGCATCACTGACCGAAAATCTAGGGCGTAGCTCTGTAAAGGAATGTTATGAGTTCATCTTACGTGACCTTATAGAAGCCGCGGTCTTGTTGCCTGAGGTTAGTGAGTTGGCTACACGTCCATCTAAAGCGGCCGCCTATGGTGAACTCGCTAGAGTTTTTCTTATCCAAGGCAATATGGACAAAGCAAAAGCATATGCTGATTCGGCTTTATACATTCAATCTGATTTGTTGGATTATCAGAGGGAGGTCGATCCATCTGCTAGTTTACCTATACCTCGTTGGAATAAAGAGGTTTTGGTTGACGTGTCCTTGAATGGAAATACATTTTTGAATACGACTAGGATACGTGTTTCTTTAGATGAATACAATAACTACGAAGATAAGGATATACGTAAAAAAGCATTTTTCTCAACGAATGCAAAAGGAGAACAGCTGTTCAAAGGGAATTATATTGGGAGAAATGGGAATAGGTTTTTTTGCGGGCCTACGACAGGTGAAATGTATTTGATAAGGGCAGAAGTGAACATTCGACAGAATCTATTGCGGGATGCGGAGTCTGATATTAATTATCTGAGAAAACATAGATTCTACGAGTCTGATTTTGCACCCTTGAATTTTGACAATAAAGATAATGCCTTGAAGTTCTTGAAAGAAGAACGAAGACGAGAGCTGATCTTCAGAGGTGTCAGATGGTCTGATATGAGGCGATACATTATTCTGGATAATGCCGATGAAGGTATAAAAAGAAATATCGGTAATGATGTGTTTTCAATGTCAGCAAAAGATATTCTGGATTATGTATATCAATTGCCTGATGCTGTAATAGATAATGGAAATTTAAAATAATAGTAGGTCCAAGTTTGTAAAATGTACGGAAAAGACAAGTTCTTATCCGTACATTTTACAATTTTTAGCCTCCTGTAACCTATTGACGTAGTTTTACATTTGGAGATTCAACGCCTGAAGATGTGGCATCGTTGATCTCATTTTGAAGAGCACTATCAATATCTGGTTGATTATTGGACCCCATTGGTGCATTTAAGATGCATACTCGGTTTCCAGATGGGCAGTTTGGAAGAGGTTCGTCCTCCTCTAGCGCACGGTACTTTGTGTGGTCTGTAGGGGAGTCTGTTGAAGTGCCGACGAATTCAAACCACTGAGTTGACTTAGTTGTCTTCTTCGGTACAATCTTTATCTCTTTCTCTTTTTTGTCACCTTCATTCGTATCCGTTTTTGCAGATACAGTTCCGACCATACACAATGCTACAGTTAATCCCATGATGGCTTTTAGCCAATTTCTTTTTATAGTTTCCATTTTTTTAATGTTTATATAGTTCATTAATGCCAACCTGGTTAACCTCATGGTTAATCATCGGAGGCAGATGCTATCGATGGCAGTCTCTACGTTGTACGGTGCCAGAGCTGCCCATGCTGATAGTCTGAAATACCTTTTGGCAGGCTAGCCCTTTCCTCAGATTACCTAGCATCCTTGGTCCGCTGTACTTGCGTTTTGATATTTCAAAGATAATAGCGCGTATTGGAGATAAATCGGGTGGGACGGTAGCATATATTCAGCGACCTAGTTCTTGCCTTCTGCTTTGATATAGGGTCTTCGGGTCGATGTTTAGGTATTGTGACAGTTGTTTGTTATTGAGGGCGGTGGGTATGGCAGGTAGATAGTGTAGTGACTCTCGATACCGTTCGGTGGCCGGATGGCTCAGTACCCGTAGCTTGAGGTCGGTAATGGTGGCCCGTCTTTGACGGAGAATGTTGATCAGCCGCATGATAGGTGGGTGGCCTTCCATTAGTTGTAGTAGAATAGGACGATGTATGGTGACCAACTTAGTATCTCTTAAAAAACGTATATCAAGATCATGACTGCTATCACTGTATTCGTGTTTGGTGCCTGTAAACGATTGTCCCGGTAGTGTTACCCAGTGCATATACGGTGGATGGTTGTCGTAGTAATGGAATGCACCCACTAATCCATCCAATACATAGCACCACTGCTGGCAGCTAGCCCAGTTGTGGCAATAGATTTTGTTTTTATCAAATTGTTGTACTCTTGCCGTGCTAAGTAATGCATTGCTAGATGTTTCACATTGCAATAGCTTTATTACTTGGCTTCTGAATTTTTCCATAATATTACTTCTTTATTTTATGCAATACTGATTCCGTATTTGGGCAACTTGCTACCCCGAGGTGAGTAATTAAGCGCTTCTTGGAACTTACGCTCAAAAAAGGAAAGAAAGGTTATCATCATAATCGTTCGGTTTTGTGTGTTTATTAGATTGGATTATATCTAGGGCTGCTAATATATAACCGCTGTTGGTTTCTGTGTTTTACTGTCTATTGAATACGTATAGTTTTTTGTTGTTGATTAATCTTATGGTGTACTATTTTTCTTTACTATTAAAATTTGCTAATTTCAGGTTTTACTTTTAACAGTAAAGTTAAGGCCTTTTGTAGGTCAGTATGACCGGCGGACAAAGTATTATCGGTAAAATAGATAACTGTTGCGGTGTAATTTGGATTTCCTAGATTGGGAATAAATGGCTTTAATCGCTCTAATCCTAGTTGTTCAACCGTTTTATAGTATAATACCAGATTTCCTTGTTATGAGAAATATTTCGGCAAAATTTTTAGAGCTTCCGTTAAAAGTTATACTTTTTTGGCTTCGGCACATGTGGTGGATATGGGGTGGGCTGGCGCTTCTTGGGGGGCATATTCTTACAATCTATAGAAATCCAGGACATGAGGTGACTATCGTTTGGGATAGTCTCTATTTGGGTTGGTTGTCCTTTTGGTCTATTCTGCTATGGATTAGCCAGCTATGCATTGTATATGCGGTGCGCTATTTTTTCTATCGCCGGCGTAAGGGAATCTCCGCATTGGTTTTGTTTCTTTCCAAATCCCTTCTCTTTTTCATCATATTGCTATTGGTCTTTCCCTTCTTATTGGTGCAGCTTTTTGCATTGATACCCCACGAGTACAGTGCCGACTATTGGAAACCGGGATGTGTGGATATAGAGTTGGGGGTACTTTGCAGTTGGCTATTTGCGTATGCTACATTTTTGGTTTTTTATCATGCTTTTAGGAGCTATATGCGCAAAGAACGGCAGTTGGTTATAGCCAGTCAACGTAGTAAGTTACAGCAAATGGAAATAATGAGACTGAACCATTCGGAAGATATTGAAGCGACTTTTATGCTGATACGAAAAGGGGATACAGGATATAGACTTAAGAATAATGGCATGTTTGTAAAGGATTTCAGAAGGGCAAAAGATATGAAGGAGATATTAGAGGGTTGCTATGATGAGATTTCCAAGGGTATCAATTTACATCGGGATTATATTGTAAAACTGGATGAGGAAGAGAACAAAGCGTACTTAGTTGCCGACAAGTTGGAGATATTACGCAAAATGGTACAGAAATATCCAGAGCTCCAGAATATTCAGGATGCTATAAAGTCTAAACATGGATTGTTATATCTATCTCCGGCTATGTGCCGCAAAATAATGAGGGAGAGGGAGGGAGAATAATTTTGGTCTGTCTGTAAACTGTCTGCATTTATAAACCTCACGGGGCATGACATGGCCTATTGGCCATAGGGCTGCGCCGTGTCCTGTCTAATATGTGTATGCATGTTGACCACCGACCAATTGAAAAGTATCCTTGATGCTGCTGGCCTTACTCTTGATCTTATCCAGTATCATCTACAGCCAGGTAGTAGCCTAGCGAGTCAGCTCCGTCTGCTGCTGAATCTGATTGTTGAACATCCATCGCTGGATGAAGAAGAGCACTCCTTGATGGAGCAATTGGTGCGCTATGCCTATCCCGGAATAGCCCCTGCACTACTTTCGAAATCCAATGCCGAAATTTCGGAACCTCCCCAACACGTGACTACGCAATGGGTCATCGCTTATCTAGATGTTGCCAAGAGTACATTTTACAAAGAGGTCTTCAAAAAACTGTTGTTTCCTGTAGAAAAGATCGGAAATAGGCACTACTATCTTAAGAATGAAGTGCTGGAACTGATGGTGAGGCATGAAAAGGGAGATTGGACCTACTCCAAGCTAAACAAGGAGCGGCAGCAAAAAGCTGAAAAAAAGTAATTACTTCTTCAGGATGAAGGACTACTTGTTGGCCTTTGGTGATTACCTATTGCTATAGGGTAATCAGTATTTGATACGGACTGGTCCCTGTTTGCTGCTAGGTGCCTACTTTTTGCTAAGATGTGGTTCCTTTTTGATAGAGACTGGTCACTTTTTTCGATTTGGTGTTTACTGTTTTAGAAACAGTAGACACTCTTTTGGATGGAGTGTCCACAATGTCCAATCCAGTGATTACAAGTTGTGGCCGATGGTTCACTTTTTACCATCGAGTGGTTACACTATGCCTTTAAGTGTTCACTTTTCGTTCTCTAGTGGTCACTATGTGCTGTTGGGCAATTACTTTTTAGAAAGAAGGGGCCTCTTGTTTGCAGAATGTGATTAGTTGTAGGTAATAAGTGATCACATATTGGTAGCAAGTGATTACTTTTTAAAAAAATGTGTTCACTTTTCGCTAGTTAGTGATCACTCTTTCTTATTGAGTGTTCGCTTTTTCTTCTT
>JBEBQJ010000140.1:0-12808 GCA_040395455.1 Sphingobacterium yanglingense
AAAGTAACGTGTTACATTTTTCGGTTTTTTGTAACATGAGTTTATAACGTGTTACATTTTTCGGTTTTTTGTAACATGAGTTAAAATCTGTTATTCATTTAACTTATGCAATTGCGTGGCATCATTTAAAAACTGATAAAGTTCTACATTGATATAGAAATTTTCTTTACCAATTTTTTGAAGGTGCACCAGTTCTAATGCACTTAATTGATCCAAATAACGCGAAGCCGTCTGTCTAGAAACACCTAAATCTTGTACAAGAAAGTCTATTTTTGTATATGGGTGTTTAAATAAATTGTTAATTAAATCTTGAGAATAAATTTTAGGGAGTTCTTTTCGAATCTTTTCTTTATGAGACTGCATTAAGTTTTTAATCCCTTTGATGATAAAAATAGTCTGTACCGATGTTTTTTCAATTGCCTCTAGCATAAACAAAATCCATTCTTCCCAATCATTTGTATCTCGAGTCTGTTGAAGAAGCCTATAGTAATCGGATTTATTTTGATTTATATATCGACTTAAATATAGTATCGGAAGGTGTAATAATTCTTCTTTTACCATATATAATATGTTTATTATACGACCTGTTCTTCCATTTCCATCATAAAAAGGGTGTATACTTTCAAATTGATGATGAATAATAGCTAGTTTCACTAAAGGATCAAGGTCTGATAATTCTGAATCATTAATGAAACTTTCTAGATTATTCATATGGTCACTAATCTCTTTAAAACTCTGAGGGGGAGTATAGATAACTTCGCCTGTTTGACTATTTTTAAGAGCTGTTCCTGGAACTTTTCTAAAACCAGTTTTTGTTTCTTCTAAAACAGAATGTATATCTATTATGTTATTAGAAGTCAACAATCCTGTTTCTTTAACCAATTCAAAACCAAACTTTAAAGAGCTAGAATAATTAAACACTTCTTTAGCAGCTATACTTGTAAATTGCTTAGCTAAAGAATCACTACTGAAAAGTTCATCTTGCGTAGTGATTATATTTTCTATAGCAGAACTATCTTTTGCTTCTTGTAGGGAAAGCGTATTTAATATAATCTGTTCATTTGGAATAGTTTCCGAAACACCATTTAATTCCGCTAGAGCTTTATTCGCGGCAATAATATTTTTGAAAACCCTTTTTGTTTCCAAATCTACAGCTAAAGGTAAAGACGGAATCTGATAGTTACCCATGTTTCTTAAAATTTTCTAATTACTTTACGCAAGTAAACGAGAAAGTATTTTACTTTCTAATCAGCTTAAAATTATTAAATTAATCTGAAAGCTAGTAAATCAAAAACTATTTCGATATAGAATGGGTATAAATTAAAAAAATAGACTTAAACAGCTGAGATCTGTTATACATACACAGCCATTTGGGGATACCAAATGGCTGTGTACATTTCTGAGCATAAGATTTCTTATTTTTTTGGACGTCTTAACTTATTGGTATATTTATATACGCTTTTTTTCCCTTGATATTCCTCTGTGATGGTCTGTTTCAGTATCAGCTGATCTTTTGTAAGCTCATAGGTACCCTTGGTATAATACCCCGATTCGTTCTCGTCTGCGCCATCTTCGACCAATTTAAACACACCATCTTTGGCTTCGTAGGTATGTAATTCTTCTTCCCAGATTTCCTTTTCCTCATCGTAACTTTTCAAAATAGCAGTACCATCAGCCTTAAAAGTAAAAATAGATAAAAAGTCTTTGTTGAGTTCTTCCTTTGTAACAACGGGGTCTTTTCCGTCTTCGGTTACCTCCCGCTCAGCAGCATATAATTCCCATTCTCCCAAAATGCTTACCGCTTCTTCCTTGGGTTTGACATTTTCATTTTTTGAACAGGAAGTAAATGAAACAGCAATAGCTAGCGTCAACAAAAGTAGATTTTTAATTTTCATAGTATTTTTTTTAATTATTAGAAAGTATTTTTTGCTAAGTTAGCACTTTCCATCTTATTATTCTCCTATAACCCATTCTTTGAGAAAGCAATCTTACTAATACCCACCTCACGACAAAACGTACTTTTTGACCTGGAATCGAGCCCCAGAACACTACAGCAGGCCTATCCCCCCGATTCTATACCGAAATCCGACCTCATGTGTATTATTCGATATACGTTGGTTCAAGGTTGGGCTTTTGGGACTGAATTGGTAGCTGTATCCGACTCCAAAATTCCCGAAATTAATCTGCATCAATGCCGAAAGGTCTCCCTGATTTTGCACCCCCATACCCAGTCCCAACTTTTTTGCCATAAAAACCAATACACTTAAGTCGTAACGTGGATCCTGATCGTCCATATGGCTCACCAGTAGAGAAGGACGTAAATGGAACGCATTATCGAGCGGAATGAGTGCTCCGGCAGTAATGTAATAGACATTTCGGAATTCATAATCTGTTTCCTCCTTTCTATTCAAGGAAAAACGGGGCATGGATACACCTACATAATAGCGGTCTTTGCGATAATAAGATGTGCTGATGCTCAAGATCCCTGCTGTCTCGGTAATATCCTCACGGAAAGCCGGATCTTCGGGATCCACCTGGTTATAATTTCCCTGAAAATGCAATAGCCCCCCGCCCATCGAAAGACTGAGGTATTCGGTCTCGGAAAGCGGTATTGACTTGGCAAAATAGGCACTGATTTCATTCTCTTTGACTACACCAAGTGTAGCATGCTTAAAATCTAGCCCTACGGATGCCCCTATCCGCTGTAGGCCTACGCTGCCATTGCCCCAGATAGACTTGGGAGCACCATCTACACCAACCCACTGGGTACGGCCTAGAATGGAGAAACTCCCTTGTTCATCCATCCTGCTCAGCGAATTGTTAAAGGTATTGCGTAATTGTCCAAATTGATTGTAACTCACGCCGTGCTGTGCCGTACCGCAAAATGGCAGAACAAACAACAAGCTTATTAATATCGTTATGTTTTTCATTTTATCTATTATAACCTCCTTAACCTTATCACCTCCTAATCACAAAAAAGCCTTTTTCTCTCTTCCATTCCCCACCATCATTCACGTCTATATAATAATAGTAGGTACCATCGCGGTGATCCTCTCCGGTAAACACCCAGCCTTTATTATCATATCCCTCGATTTCCTGAAGTACACGGCCTGACTTATCAAAGATGGTAACCTTGTTATCGGAGAAATCTTCTATTCCCTCGATTACCAAGAATTCGTTGATACCGTCTCCATTGGGCGATACAGCTTTATGTACCCGTACCGGGAGGTCGCCCTCGCCAGTAGCAGCTATACGGATTTTCAGGGAAACGGCTTCAGCCGGTTCATGGTTTGCATCCCCTTCCTGAATAGCGGTGACGGTGACGGTACCCAATCGATGTACCTGCAGGTTGCCTCCGGATACATTTGCTATCGTCGGATTATCTACAGTAAGATGTATTGGCAGGCCACTACTTGCGGAGACATCCAAAGGAATTTGTCCTGCATCCCGACCTAGCACCCCTGGTGAGTTGAACCTAATGGTCTGTGCTGCTTTCTGGATTGTCATTTTTGCGGAGAGAGTTGTACTTCTATAATTGGTTCCCCCATTTATATTTGCAGTAACAGTGTATGTACCTGCATCGACCTTTCCATTATCGATATAGCTCACGGCCCCGTCTTCTGGCAATGTACCTGCTATCAATAAAGACTTGGCGGTACCGTCATAGACAAAGCTACCTTCAGCCAATGTAATATTCTGCATCTCCGCTTTACTGATCGTTAGGTTGGCTTTGAGCACCAAATCTTGGTAATTTGCACCACGCACTGTAGCCGTTACCTCTTGTGTACCGACATCTGTACGGCTATTGTTCTGATAACTGACTGTAGTACCTGGTTGCAGTGTTCCTGTGATAGCAATTGACCTCGCTGTACCGTTATAAACAAACGTCGCATCTTCTAAGGAAATACCGGTGATCATTTTATTATATTGTACATTCAAGACATTGGAAGCTGTATTTCCGTTGGCAGCTATATTCACAGCAACATTTTCTGATAAAGAAAGCTGCACGAGACCACCATCTGTCGGTGTCACTAAAAACGAATAGGTAATATTATTGACTGTTTGCAGATTACTGATGGTAGCATTGCTTGCACCAATGTCAGTAATGGAAAATCCAGTCACTGCCTCACTAAAGGTTGCTGCTACCGAGAATGGCGTATTAACCAGGGTCATCGCTGTCGATAGGGTTACTGTTGGATGCACCGCATTCACCAGTACATGATTGGTCGGAGCTATCGATTGTAAAGCGAGTACCGCATTGTTTTGGGCAGCATCTCGGATGGTACCCCCATTTAGATGGATCGTGGTACCAAGGGCAACGCCATCCATATCTACCTCTCCAGCTTGGACGGTATAGCTAAAAACAAGTTGATTCGTACCCAACCCTGTGCTATACTGCGCCATCCTGACTGTCGAACCAATCGTTACGGGGATATACGGCGTTCCAACCACCAGTACGTTTTCACTGAAATTCACAGCAAATTCTAATTGACCTGCTTCTCTATAATAGCCATCGGTCGGCACTACTACAGAAGTAACAATGGGAGCAATATCGTCTACGATGGTAAAATATAATTGGGCCGTGTCACATAGCGACGGTACTCCATTATCACAGACTTGATAGGTCAAGCTATCTAGTCCACTATAGTTATTATTGGGTGTATAGGTAAAGCTACCATCGGCATTCAAGACTACGGTTCCATTGACCGGGGCTGTCACTAAAGAGGCTGTCAAAACATTCCCGTCAGGATCCGAATCGTTTGTTAAGACATTGCCTGTTGCCGGAGTATTTTCAGTTACATCCAACTCATCAACAACCGCTATCGGAGCTCTGTTGGTACTCAAAATCAGCTCGATCGTACTTCCGTTGCCTATTCCATAATCCGCCAAAGTCCTGCCATCTTGCAGCTCCACATCGTTAAAAAACAACCGCTGCATGTTTACAGCGATACCGCTCTTGTCCTGTATCTTTTGCTTCAACTGCTGTATTGCATCGCTACCTTCTGCTTCTAAGGTCAGCGTCTTCCCGTCCTCCTTTTTGACAAAAATGAGCATAGATTGACAGGCTGGACTATCTCCTGTAATATCCCAACCATATTCATCAATCAAATATTGTCGGGCATCGGCTCCGGCACAAAAAGTCAAGCCCAGGGAGCCTAATAGGACGTTAGATTGTATGTTGGCCTGACTAGCCCAACCGATTAATGTAGCATCATAATTAGCTTTTGAAAGGCCGCATCCACCAAATGCATCAAACATATTGTTGACAGCTTGGATGTCCCATTGACTTAAATTTTGGTCAAAGGCCCCCGCATTACGAAACATGCTTTGCATATCCGTCACATTACTTACGTCCCAGCTGCTAATATCTTGGTTAAATGCTACTGCATTACGAAACAAACTCCCCATATTTTTAACCTGACCGACATTCCATCCACTGATATCTTGATTAAAAAAAGGATTGTTTACAAACATATTGTTCATATCTTCCACACGGCTCACATCCCATCCACTGACATCTTGATTAAATGGTGTAGCAGTAAATAATCCCGCCATATTCTTTACCTGACTGACATCCCAATCTCCGATATCCTGATTAAATTCAGTCCCGATAAACATATTCCTCATGCTCATGATATGGCTTACATCCCAGTCCTTCATCCCCGCACTACCAATGAAGTTTGTTGCACTGCTAAACATATCCTCAAGCGAGGTCACGTTACTTAAATTGGGAATATCTGATGCATTAAGCACCAGATCCTGAGCCCCGAAAAATGCCCCCTCCATAGATTTCCACACCATATCTCCCCATTGTTCGATAGCGATAAGTTTCTTGGCATTATCAAACAAATCAGGGTCGGAAAGACTTCCCTGATGTATGGCAGGAAAATCGCCAGTAATGGACACGGTATAAGTCCCAGCATCTCCGTAGTAATGGTCGGCAGAAGCCGTCTGTCCCGTAGAAGAAGTCCCATCTCCCCAGTTTACGTTATAATTATACCCCGTTACATCTGGATTGATACGAATAGTGATTTTCTCACCAGTACTATTGATCTTCCACTTCGTAATAAATGGACGCTGCGCCATCGCGGCGAAACTAAAAAACAGTAGAAATAAAGGAGCGCATAAACGCATTATCCTCTTTGATGGGTATATCTTCATTTTCAGATTATATCTTGGTTTGCCTGCTATTTAAGCCAACCGATTTGCATTTCATAAGTTTGTCGCCTTTTCGGACCTCTGGAGACAAACCTAAGGGTAGTTTGAAAAAAAACACCTATACTTTTCGGATAGTTTATCATATTTTTCGACAAAATAGATTAATTTTGGACTGCAATTATTTCGATAACTACCTCAATACAACATAGCTATGATCAATTGGTTAATAAACCAAAAAAGACACTCCTTTACTTGCTATTTGGGTAGGTATTTTTCATTCCTTATTGTTCTAATTTTACTTTCCAATCGCACCACAGCAGAAACGGGAACAATACCTGAGCTTTCGAAACTAAAATTTGAGGCTTTAAATAATCAACCCACACTTTCTATCGCCAAAGATGAGAGGGGCGACTGTTGGATAAAAGGACAGCTCCCGAAGGAGTTGATGCGCACCTTTGCAGTACTACAGATTCCGACCATCCATATCCCAGATTTTGAGATGTATGTCTACAAAAATGGACAGCTAACCCCTATCCCTAAGAATACGAATCTCAATAATAAAGTAATCAAAAATCGGTATCTCACCTATTATTTCAGAACTGACAGCGCACATTACTACCTGAACATAAAGAAACATTCAATCAGTAGGCTGGACATTGTCGTGAATGAGACGGGACAATTCTCCCAAATGGAATCAACCAGCCTGATACAAAACGGGCTATATTACGGGCTTTCTCTGATGGTGATCATATTCAATATCGTTCTCTATTTTGTGTTCTATGATCGACGCTTTGTAATCTACGCTTTATTCCAACTCAGTCTGCTTTCCATTTTTTTCTATCAGGATGGAATGTATTACTACTTCTCGGATGGACACTGGGACTTTCCTCACTTTTTAGTTTGGAACATTGCTGCCTGTGCCATCTTATCGGGTATATTCACCTATTATTTCTTAGGTCTGAAACAACAGATTCCTTATTTCAAAAAAATGGCGCTGTGGTTGATTGGATTTACGATTGCCTGTGTAGCTTTATTTACACTAACAGAAATTCAGCTTTTTCGCAATCTGGCCAGTGTATTCTTTTACCTATTTCCTAGTATTTGTGTATACCACGCTATACGGATGTTCAAAAAAGATGTCTATGCTCGATTTCTGATTTTATTTTATGGGGTGATGCTACTTGTCGGGGTGGCATATACACTTCAAAAATACCTTGACTCTCCCTTTCTTTCATTTTTTGATATGAACGTATTTCGCTTGACGAGTATTCTCGAAATTATTGGGGTCAGTTTTGCCCTGATATTTAAAGTACGTGCCTTGCAGAAAGAAAATGAACAATACCGAGCGGATTTAAGGAAACACCTGTCTCTCCTAGAAGAGAACGCGATATCCTCAAAACAAGCTTTTGAAACAAGTGAACCACGGCCAAATAACGTGCATACATCTTCTATCCTTATCAAGAGCTTTACGGATGACATAGCCGATCAGTATGAGCTGACGGAAAGGGAAAAGGAAGTACTGGCTTGTATCTGGAATGGGGATTCGAACCAGGATATAGCTGATCAGCTCTATATATCCATCAATACGGTTAAATTTCATGTGAGCCGGCTATATGTTAAGTTGGATGTAAAAAGCAGAAGTGAAGTACGGTCCATGAAGGGAAAAGTGGCACGATAGCTTCCTCTTTAGCTTTTGTTGCTAGTTAGCTATAAGAATCGCATTCGATGGAATCATCGAACGCGATTCTATTTTATAAATACAGCCTCGGTGTCTATTGTCTTATAGCTCTTACTTCTTTCTGTCGAATTTTGGCACGAAAATTACCTCAGCATACTATCTTTAATAATTTTCTTCAAAAAGCGTTCTTACTTCGTGACGTTGAAGAAGGTATACTCCAGTTTTAAAAACACACCATTATCAAATGGACGATATACGGAACCATAAAGTTGCTTTTGGTACGCCACATCGATCCGTGCCTGACTATTGATGATAAACTGTACCGCTGGTACAATGTCCATATAGGAACGGCCATTCTTAAGAATGGTCTGCCCGACCAGCTCAACCATAGCATTGATATTGGTCTGCTTATAGCTCTTATAGCGGTTGGGATACATCAACCGACCAGCAGAAAAAGTATAGTTGATAGCATCTTTACCATATAATTCGGGAAGCTTGTTGCTATCATTATCAAAGGCGCGCCCGTAGCTCACATTGGAGCTGAGAGCGAGCTTCTTGATAAGCTGTGTGGCAACAAGGCCTACTTCGACACCTGAATTCTTGCCCATAAGGTCTATTGACTCTTGGTGGATAGCACTCTTGTTCCAACTGTATCTACCGAAGGCCGCCATCCTGAAATGACTCTGTAGATCATCTACAGAATAAAAGCGATACTTGGTATAGGCGCTGGCACCGGCTAGGTTCATATCATTTGCGGCATTGTCAAAATAACTGGAGGCACGCACCATGAGGCTCTTATTGATCCCCCAGGTTACTTCGGGAGATAGCCCGTAGATATAATTGTCTTTTAGATCATTCTTGATCAATGATTGACCTACGCGCACGCTAAGTGAACCGGCCGGCACATTGCTGGCCGGTTCTGTAACTACAAATAACTCCTGTGCGTATGCACCGATAGTGGTGCTGCATACGAAAAAAAATAGGACTATATACCTCATACTATAATGCTACTATATGGTATACCTTATCATTTTCTGAAGAATAGCTACCGTGCTTTGCATAGGTTTTCGCTAGTTTCTTGTACTCTTTCTGCGTTACGAAGCCTTTATCAACGACTCTGTACTGGTTTGAGCTTGCTTTCTTGTCATCGATAAATACTAAAGAGTCGTCACCTACAGTAACTTGCTGCGCAGCAGTTGCTTCAGGAGACAGGGTCAACACCATGGAGCCAACAAAGAAGCCCGCTTTCTCTACAGCGTCCTTTAACACTTTAGGGCTTACGGTTTGATTATCATTGAAAGAAATCGTAAATGTATTGGTATTCAAATCTGTAGCAACATCGGAAATCTGGGAAAGGGATTTCAACTGCTTGTTGATGGCGTTGGAGCACATAGAGCAGGTAAGCCCTGTAGCCATGATATCTACTTTTGAAATCTGCGAATACCCAGCAACACTGGTGAATAATAATGCAAAAGCTGCTATAAATGATTTTATTGTGATTGTGTTCATCGTTATCTTATTTTTTAATCTGTGAAATAATTTGTTCTTCTGTAGGGTTGATAGCCACCAGTCTGCCAGATGGGTCAAACAGGTACGCTGCCGGTAATGCATCGACACCAAAGAGCAGGGCGGATGGCGCATCAAATCCCTTGGAATCGATCAATTGCTGATGCTTTAATCGGTCTTGCTGGATGGCTTTGAGCCATTTTGCTCTGTCTGTGTCGATAGAGATCCCTACGATCTCAAAATTTTTGTCTTTGTACTTATCGTACAGTTTTACAAGATGCTTATTGGCTTTTCTGCAGGGCAGACACCAAGAAGCCCAAAAATCTACTAAAACAGTCTTTCCTTCAAAGGATCGAAGTGTGATATCGAGATTTTTATCATTCTGTAATGTAATATCCGGAAGTGAATCTCCTACGTTCAGCTGTGCATAAGAACGCGGAACAGCTAACAGTAGAAATAGGACCACCCACAGTGTATGTACTGATTTCATGTCTATTTTACTTATCTTCTAATGGCCATAAACTTGGCTTGATCCATCGGGAGGGAATACCCAAAACCGCGGACAACGAGCTCATGTAGCACATGCACGATGCACAGATTTGTGCTGTCATTGCTACAGTAACGTTGTTACAACAGGATCATTAAAAATGAATGTTTACCTAAAACAGGTGTGGACAGGACAGACCTCGGGCTGTCCATAACATAATATTAGCTTATTTTGGGAGGAAGCCAGATAGCACGAGCATCACTGCTGTGAAATAAATCTTGGTAAAAATACTTTTGCTGCTTTTCAGAAAATTCGAGAAAAATATCGCTCTCGGCAACATGAAAAAACAAGGAAGTCTTGCCATCTATAGTGGATCCGCAGGAGCAGCTTTTGCCATCGCCCTTGCAGTGTTTTTTAGTAGTAGCTTCCTTTTGTTTATCTTTGCAGCAAGATTTTTGGGACGACATCTTTTGACAACATACTTTTACTCCTACGACAGCGCGTGCCATAGCGTATTGTGGCCCCATAAACAGAGCAATCACAGCAAGTAATAGTATGAAAATCTTCTTTATCATCATATCTGAAGGATAAAGGTAGTATTTTTAAAACTCGTTTGTACCAAAAAGACTGTAATCTATGTGATACATTATAGGTCGTCAATTCGAAAAAACCAGCTATATTAGAGGTTATTTTAATTGCTGACCCAAAAAAGTGCCGCGTCAACAAATGATTTTTAAAGCTCTACAATCGGATATCGATGTCACGGATAGTGCATTTGATGAACTATACCCTTTACATATAAAAGAACTGGCCGACCGCCATTGGACACCTGTGGCTGTAGCAAAAAAGGCTGCACAGTATCTGGTGCAAGAGCCAAACAACAAAGTACTGGATATCGGTGCCGGTGTCGGCAAATTCTGTCTCGTAGGAGCAGCGTGTACCGACGGCATGTTCTATGGTGTCGAACAACGCGAATCGCTGACTAAAATATCAACAGATATAGCTGAGAAGTACCAGATTGAAAACGTGGAGTTTATCCACGCGAACATGGCACAGATTAGGTTTTCGGACTATGATGCATTTTATTTCTACAACTCTTTCTACGAAAATATAGATACCTCCTGCCCTATTGACGAACAGGTACCTATAGACAAGAACCTATACCGAGTGTATACCCGTTTTTTGAAAAATGAACTCGACCAGCTACCTATAGGTACACGATTGGCAACCTATTGGGGTGGATGGGACGAAGTCCCGCGCAGCTTTGAGCTGGATGGCTCGGCCTGCAATGGATTATTGAACTTCTGGAAAAAAACAAAATAAAATTGTCAAAAACAATGGGGCCACTTTAAATGGCCCCACTCTACTTAACATACTTATTGAAATTATTATTTCTTCAACCACTCGTTCAAAAGTACTTTTAGCTTTGGATCGGACGGACGGGGGCTATCTGCTGTAATTAGATTCCCAGATTTGTCAATTAGAATATAGCGAGGAATGCTGTTGACTTTGTAAGCATTCGATAACTCATTGCCAGATCCTGCATGGATCTGAATCCCTTTTAATTGTTTTTCTTTGACGTAGCTTTCCCATTTGGGCTTGTCCTGATCTGTAGAAACACCCACAAATGCGACCGCTTTGTCTTTGTACTCTTCATTTAGTTTCTCCCAGTGTGGCTCCTCGGCACGACATGGCCCACACCAGGTAGCCCATAGATCTAGTAATACGACTTTTCCTTTCAGGTCATCTAATGCGATTTTCTTACCATCAACATCTGGGAAAGCAAACTTGAATGCTGGCACTCCGGTCTTGGTCTCGACAAGCTTGGCTCCAACAGCCGAAACCCGCTGCTTCTGCTCATCCAAGGTGAAGTATCTTCCGTACTGCTCGCTCATCGTTAGAAAATCATTGTAGGAACGTGCCCCTTCCAAACGATTTACAACAAATTGACCTTTTAAAATATCGGAAGGAATAGAAGCAACCTGTTCTTCAAAACTCGGTCTACTAGAAAGATCAACCTTTTTAAACACTAAAATACTCATAAAGCGATCTCCATATGGAAGGGTAAGCAGCTCTTCGGTCAGGTATCTATCGGGATTGAATGAAGTGTAGTATGCACTCATTTCTTCTTTACTAGGGTGTGCCGTACGGGGCATATAGAGATACGAAATGGTGTAATATGCGAAGTCGAAATCAACTATACGAGGAAATAAGGTGTCAAACTTCGGATTCCCTGTTTTTACTGATTTTCCAATTTCTGCTACTCTGTCCTTAAACTCCTCTACCTCAGGAAAGAAATCTACATAGGTCGTCATTGACGCTAAGCTTGTTCCTTTTTCCTTAAAAGTTACGGACTGCTTGTCCCAAGCATAAAGTGCCTGATTCTCTTTGCTATTTTTACCTGTCAGTTCGTATCCCTGTTTCGAAAGAATTAGATTGAGCTCTTCGCCACCTTTAAAATAGAACCGGTGAAGTCCTTGTTGGTTCTGGGAAGAACCTGCTCCCACCAAGTAGAGGCCTTCGTATTCGGGTGTAAACCTAAAGGCAAACTGTCCCTTACTACCCGGAGTAGAAGTAGCAAGCTCTACCAGACGTCCGTTGTATACCTTGAAGAGACTTACTTTCTGATAAGGAGCTGCACTAAACGTTCCATTGATATTACTTGCTTGTTGCGCTTGTGTCAATAGCAGGCTGAATACTGCTATGCACAATAAAATTGTCTTTTTGACCATATATAATCTGTGTTTATTTCTTTTTGATTTTTGACTAATCCAATGAGAATCCCAAAGGTCGCTTCAAAACCTGGGCCTCAAAACCTTGGGTATCCTTACGCAGAATGGCAGCCCGCATTGCCTCTGCATCTTCTTTAGTAATCTTATAATATGGGTTTTTAAAATCATCTGTTAAGAGTTGACCGACGGCTTGTTCGGCCATTTTAAAATCCTTCAAATAGATGTACAATAGCGTAAGCTTATACT
>JBEBQJ010000141.1:0-12593 GCA_040395455.1 Sphingobacterium yanglingense
AGCGAAAGACCTTGGATACTTTTAAAATCCAACTCCTTAACACCGTTCACAAAAAGTAAAACCTTCTGGAACTCATTTGCCATAAAACCGTCCATATAGGCAGGCGAAAGCCCTCCATAGGGCATCGCTATATACATAGCAGGCGACTCAATCTCTGGAAAGATATCCACCTTAATCTTCTGAATAACCGGCCACGAAAAGTAAGCAATCGCTATGATGACCATAATGAATGCAATAGGCTTCCGAAGCGCTGTTCTAATAATATTCATATGTAAATAATTTGTCTTTTAACGGTCATATGGAACATCCAAAGTATTTTCATTCGTCTTTGTGTAGCCAGCACTACTGGATATTTCATATGTGTATTACGATTTAAAAATGTTGGATAATGGGACTAATATTCGCCTCAAGAAAAGCTCGCTTTAAAGCAATATTCCAATAATTATAATATTGCAAAAGGTTTTGCTTCTCATTCTGGAGTAAGATAGCCTGCACCTGTAAAAGCTCCGCCAAATTAATAAGCCCGCCTTCATAACGTATCTTATACATCTCATAAGCCTCGGAAGCCTGCTGTTTACTACGGTCAGACTCCGCAAGACCTCTTGCGGTCTGTTGTTCTTGTGTCGACAGATCCAGTAAACGTTGCTCCAATTCATTATCCAACAATCGGTATTCCTCCTCTACTTTGTGACGCTTTGCCTCGAAAATCTTGCGATTGGACTTTGCCGTAAATAGCTGTTGCAAATTCCAGTTCACCCCCACACCAACAAAATAATTATGAGCATAGTTCTGAAACATGTCCCCATAACTATTGGAGGCTATGCCTGATGATGAGACACCCGAACTTCGGCTAGAAAGAGCACCTATCCCCACAATTTGAGGCAATACTTGTTTGCTGGATTTCTTGACCAATTGGTCTAGTTTTTCCGTTTCAGTCTTCTTGATTTCTAATAAGGGTTGGAGTACATCTCCCCCTGTTTCCGCTTTCAACAAAACAAAAAAACGGGCCACAGACTGAGCTGCTGGATTGACTGCTCCTCCCACAAATTCCGAAAGCGCATAGACACCACCTTTCAACTGTCCTGAAACATGAGATAGCTCGGACTGCACATTATTCAACGAAGAAGATACCAAAAGCGTATCGGCACTGGGTACAATACCACTGATCGCCAGATCCCGAGTGAGTTCCAAAATATCCTGATACCTCTTCAGGTGCTCATGATACCAATCCGAAAGAATCTGGTAATACAGGTAATTTATATAGCGTTGAGAAAGTTCATTCTGTACCAATAGCGTATATTGATTTGCTTCCCAGGTAGACTGTTTTATCGCTGTAGCCCCTAGAGCTTTGTCTAGATTTTTCCGTCCAAAATTGACCAAATCCCAATTTACACTACTTGTCGCATATTGATTGAATGTATTCGAAGAACCACCAGAGGTATTTGAGCCACTGATATTAAAAATGCCCGGCATAGGATAAAAGGCTCCCGAAACATTGTTCAACGAGCTTAATCCCTGTTGGTACTGGAGCCATACCTGTGGTTTATAACGCTCCAATGAAGACGCACTATCCAACCGGGAAATACCGATTTCCTGGTCTTTTATAGAAAATCCTTTATAATTTGCCTTTGTCTGCTGCCAATAGTCCTCGAGTACTTGACCATGCACATTATTAGTGATAAGTCCTGTCCCAATGACGAGCAAACAAGCACATAACTTGTTGATCATCGATTAAAATTTATAGTAAAAAAACAATTAAAATAAAGAGCCCATGAGCTTAACTTTAACAGCGTTTTAATCCTATAAATTGAACCGTCTTATAAAAATGAATAGATTATTAGAAGCAGAATAATGGCTCCTTGGCAGGTCCACCCTTGAAGAAGTTTGGGAAACACCTAAAAATAAAAAGCAAAAGAAAGCCAACAACAATACAGAAGGAGAAAAATCGATATCAGAAGAGCCTACTTTTACTACGTTTTCCTTAACCTCCAATACACAAGGAACTTCCGATGAAGTAATCAATTTAGATTGTTTGATTGTCAATCCAGAAGATGCCTGTGGTGTAGAACTATGTTTGATAGATGCCTTGATAGGGCAAGAAGTCAGAATAAAGACCATAAAAATACCAATGATTCGCATTACACATGCAAATGAGCTACTTTTTATGGTATATAGATTATTCATCACTACAAACCTACATAAATTTACCACTATACGCAATACAATTGCGTTCGAATAAAATAGATGTAACGCCTATTTTACCTTTTTACAATTCTAAGCGACATGACCAAAGTTACCTCATCGAATAACATATTGACAGAATTAACTTTTAAAACTTTCCATTTTATCAAACATTTTACTAAAAAAACATCTTTTTGAAAAAACACCTAACGCAATCGATTGTTTAAAAGGAATTATTTACTTTTGTTGTCCTATTAACAGATTAAACTTGATACTATGTGTGGAATTGTCGGCTATGTAGGCCATCGACAAGCATACCCCTATTTAATAGAGGGATTGCGCAAACTAGAATACCGCGGATACGATAGCGCAGGAATAGCGCTCCATTCTCAACAACAATTGCTAATAACCAAAACAGCTGGTAAGGTAGCTGCATTAGAAGAGTTGACAAAATCATCGGACCTATCGGCCAATACGGGAATCGGACATACAAGATGGGCCACGCACGGTGTCCCCTCCGATCAGAATGCCCATCCCCACCGTTCACAAAATGGAAAATTAGCATTAGTACACAACGGCATCATCGAGAACTATGCGACCATAAAAGAAGAACTCCTCAAAAAAGGCTATACCTTCAAAAGTGATACGGACTCCGAAGTACTGCTCAATTTCATTGAAGACATCAAAACAAATAACACCTGTACACTCGAAGAAGCAATACGTATTGCTTTAAAACGTATTACCGGAGCATATGTCATTCTTGTACTAGACGAAGACAGCCCAGACACTATTATAGCAGCAAGAAAAGGCAGCCCTCTCGTCATCGGAATCGGCAATGGAGAACATTTCTTGGGTTCCGATGCCTCTCCTATGTTGGGGCACACCAGAGAAGTCGTCTATATCAATGACTACGAACTGGCCATTATAAAACCCGATGAACTAATATTAAAAAACTTAGGCAACGATACCGTAACACCCTTCGTCCAAAAATTGGACATGGAATTGGCCAGTATAGAGAAAGCAGGCTATCCGCACTTCATGTTGAAGGAAATATTTGAGCAACCCAAAGCGATTCAGGATTGCTTAAGAGGACGACTGGACAGTGCTACCCATCAGATTACCTTAAGTGGCTTAGAAAAAGTAAAAAATAAGCTTCTGGCTGCACAACGCATCATTATTGTCGCCTGCGGTACCAGCTGGCATGCTGCGCTTCTAGCGGAATATTGGATAGAAGAACTATGTCGTGTCCCTGTTGAAGTAGAATACGCTTCTGAGTTCAGATACAGAAACCCCATAGTAGGCCAAGATGACCTAATCATAGCCATATCACAAAGTGGAGAAACTGCAGACACACTCGTAGCACTTGAGAATGCGAAACAACACGGCGCCACGATATTCGGCATCGTCAATGTTGTTGGATCATCTATTGCACGACTATCTGATTCCGGTATATACACCCATGCAGGACCAGAAATAGGGGTGGCCAGTACAAAAGCTTTTACAACCCAACTTGCTGCGCTTTTACTATTCGCGATCAAACTCGCGCAGTACAAACAGACAATAGATACGCCTACAAGCGATACCCTCATCAACGAACTATATGCCGTACCGGATAAGGTACAGGAGATACTAAACACCCAACTCGAAAAGATAAAGCGTATCGCACATAAATATGTGGACGCAAAAGACTTTCTATACCTGGGTCGCGGCTATAACTTTCCAATAGCATTGGAAGGCGCACTAAAACTCAAAGAAATCTCTTACATCCATGCCGAAGGCTATCCGGCTGCCGAAATGAAACATGGACCGATTGCATTAGTCGACGAAAACCTACCTGTGTTATTCATTGCTACAAAAGATAAAATACAGGAAAAGATAATCAGCAATATGCAAGAGATTAAAGCCCGTTCGGGACAACTCATTGCGCTGCTGTCAACGGATGATACTTTAGTTTCTTCTATGGCCGACGACAGTATAGAAATACCCGAAGCACACGAAATCATAGCACCTATACTATCCACTATCCCGCTACAATTATTGGCCTACTATATAGGTATTGACAGAGGCTGTGATGTAGACAAACCTAGAAATCTAGCTAAATCAGTAACGGTAGAATAAAACGATGACATTCATTTCAAAAGAACCGCTACACAACTTGGGGTATGGCTTTATACCTGAAAAAGAGGTATCACACCCAACAAACGAGTACGATATACGTAACCAGCAGTTAGGAACAGACAATGAATTCAGGGAACTGACGTCCCAAGAAATACAACAGCTGGTCAACCAACTCAATTACAGCTCGGACTGGTCAAAGGTACGGGTTAGTGATCCCTTTTTTCCAGAACAGATTCAGCATTCCAAATTTTATGGATTAGTGAGACTAGGTCCTATGGAACAGACTTACCTCTCCTATAGAGATTTACGCCTTCCAACAGGGATCTACAGCTCGACGATAGTGAGCTCCGATATCGGAGCATGTTGCGCTATACATCATGTACGTTATATGGCGCATTTCATTATTGGAGAACAGGTTATACTCTCCAACATCAATGAAATGGAAACCAGTAATAACGCTAAATTTGGAAATGGTATCCTCAAAGAAGGAGAATCTCCGGACAAAAGGATTTGGATGGAACTATGTAATGAAAATGGGGGGCGATCCGTCGTCCCCTTCGATGGTATGCAGGCTGCTGATGTCTACCTATGGTCACGCCATCGCGAAGATAGCATATTCCAAAACCGCTTGTTAGAAATAACGGACAGACACTTTTCCGTACAAAGAGGACACTATAGCACCATAGCTGACAATGTGGTATTGAAGAACTCAAATACCATCAAAGACGTCAAAATTGGTTCTTATGCATACATAAAAGGAGTAAACAAACTAAAAAATGTAACCGTAAACTCAAGCAAAGAAGCGTTTACACAAATTGGAGAAGGATGTGAGATCGTAAATGGAATAATTGGTTACGGCTGTCGTGTTTTTTACGGAGTCAAAGCAGTTAGGTTTATACTATCGTCACATTCCCAACTAAAATATGGAGCCAGACTGATCAATTCTTTTTTAGGGGACAACTCAACCATATCCTGTTGTGAAGTACTCAACTCACTACTGTTCCCTTCTCACGAGCAGCACCACAATAACTCCTTCCTCTGTGCAGCATTGATAAAAGGACAAAGCAATATGGCTGCGGGAGCCACAATCGGTTCCAATCATAATTCAAGAGCTGCAGATGGTGAAATAATAGCAGGAAGAGGCTTTTGGCCTGGTCTATGCGTCAGCATCAAACACAACTCAAAATTTGCATCTTACACCCTACTCGTAAAAGGCGACTTTCTACATGAACTCGATATCAGAATACCGTTCTCTCTTGTCAGCAATGAAGCCGATAAAAACCGATTACTGATAGTTCCTGGATATTGGTTTCTATACAACATGTATGCGCTAATGCGTAATACAACCAAATTCAACGACCGCGACAAACGAACACTCAAAAATCAATATCTTGAGTACGATGTTCTAGCTCCAGACACGGTCAACGAAATGTTTAGCGCACTACACGAGATAGAAATAGCGGTAGGCAAGACCTGGGCAGATACAGTACTTGAGACCACCCCACAGCTACTTGGGCGAAAACTCCTGATGGATACCGGCTTTGATCTAAACAAACGCGAGATATACCTCACAGACACCGAATTCTCTAATCGTAAAGTCGTGCTAGTGAAAGCGAGAGAGTGTTATCAAACATTCAAACGTATGATTCATTATTACGGAGCTGTACACTTAGCAGATTGTCTTGAAAAAGGCACATGCGGTACTCCAGAGTCAGGTATTTCGCCTAAGGAAAGAGAGCAATTTGATAATATAGGCGGTCAACTGATTCCCCAACAACATATCACAACCCTCATCCAGGACATTAAGACCGAAAAAGTCAACTCTTGGAATCAGGTACACGAACGCTATCACATTTGGAGTAAACTATACCCACAAAGTAAAACCGATCACGCTTTAGCCTCTTTAGCAGAGATTACACAAACATCACCCACAGACTGGGATATAGATTTTATCAAGCATGTATTAGCACAGAGCCTCGATACAAAAAAATGGATTTATAGCGAAATCAAAAAATCAAGGGGAAAAGACTATGAAAACCCTTTTAGAATGCTGACCTATAACTCCAAAGAAGAAATGGAAAAAGTAGTCGGAAAATTGGAGGAAAATAGTTTCTTGATTAAGCAACAGGAAGAGTTCAATCGCTACGAAGAAAAAATCGTTAAAATAACAACAAAATAAATATCGTACCTTAGTCTTATCATAAATTAAGCTCACGATGTTAAATACAAGTACAGGCCATATCAAAGTTGGAAGCCCCCAAGATGCTGCAGCACCATATGGCTTGTACACGACTTATGTCACCCCAAGTAGCAAAGAATTAAAGGGATCGGTCTTGGTCCTTCACGGGATGCAGGAACATAGTGGCAGGTATATACAATTTGCAGAATACCTCGCTGCTGTTGGATTCGCTGTACTGCTTTATGATCATATAGGTCATGGCAATACCGCGATTGATGATACCGCACAAGGTTACTTTCAAAAAGAAAGGCCTCAAGAAAGACTAATTAACGATGCCATAGCGCTACATCACCACTTAAAGGATAAACACCCTGAACATCCCCATTTTATCATCGGACATTCCATGGGTTCCTTTATTACCCGATGTGTATTACAACGAGTAGGAAACGAGTTCGATGGAAGCGTATGGATAGGTACCGGAGCCAAGACTCCAGGAGCGGAGGCTTTTAAGGTGCTCCTAGCCTTACTCCAGAAAATAACCCCTAAAAAACGGAGCAAACTGATTAATGGTATCTTCAGTAAGATGAACAATACCAAGTTTCGGCATGAACCAGACTTTGACGACAGCAGCTGGCTAAGCCTGAGCAAGACAAATAGAGAGCGCTTTAAACAAGATCCGCTTTGTGGCATTCCTTTTACCAACAATGCCTTCCACACGTTACTGACTTTACTATTATTAGCAACAAAAAAAGGATGGCAAAACACCATCCCGAAAAGCCTTCCGATTCTCTTGATAAGTGGTCAAGACGACCCTATTGGTGATTTTGCTAAGGGAATAAAAAAAACAGAAAAACAACTTAAGGAAAATGACTTCCGAGACGTAAGTGTTATCACCTATCCAGCGAAAAGACATGAAATCCTTCAGGAAGAAAATAACATGGAAGTTTTTTCGGCTATAGCACAATGGTTACTTTCCCATGCCAGATGACGCAATGTCCAATAACTTCTCAAAAGCTTGGCGTTGCGCCCCACCCCGAAAATACACCTCACCACAATACACATACCCCAACTTATCAAACACCCGCAACATTCCCACATTATCAAAATTGGTGTCTACTTTAATACTTAAGCGTTCCTGAGATAAACTTATCTTCTCTGCCTCCTGCATCATCCAGGTTCCTAATCCCTTTATAACATCGCTCTGTGAAACAGCTAGTCGATGTATCACCGTGTAAGGCCGCTTCGTAAGCCATTTAACCGTTAGAGACTCATAGGCTGGTTCAACAGCGCCGATTACAGCAATATAGGCCACAATCCTTCCTCCTATACGCTCAGCCACAAATCCATATCCCTTTTCAACATCTTCCACGATGACCTCTCGGTTAGGATAACCATCCTGCCACTGGTCTGACCCATCATTACGACGTTTTACTATCGCCTCAGTGAGTACATCCCAGACTGCATCTACATCGGCAGCCGTAGCCTTACGAAAACTAATATCCGACAACATACGTTTATATGCTTAAGCTTTTTCAGCCTTTTTAACCTTATTAATTTTAAATTGTAAAAGTATTATGGAAGCTATTAAAGAAATACCACCAATCCATACCAGTCCCCATACAGGTCCCTTTATAAGATCAGCGGTTCCCTGTTCAATAATCATGGTTCTAAAAATCTGAAGGTAGTGCGTGAGTGGGATCAATTTAGATAACCAGACGATCCAATCCGGCATCTGACTCAACGGCCAGGTAAAACCACTCAGTATAAATGACGGAGTAGCGATAACCATCAATATCTCCGTAGCCTTCAACTGACTCGGAATAGCAATACTGACCAGTATGCCCAAGAAAGCAACAGAAAGTAAGAACAGAAAAGAAGCCCCGAAAAACGCAAACCCTTCAACATGCAAAGGCATCCTATAAAACACAGAATAACCGTAGTACAAACCATAAATCAAAAAGGACATAAGTACATAAGGAGTAATCTTCACCAGAATCAAAACAAAAACATTCGAACTCTTACCGACAAGCTCGCGGAAAGTATTGTTTTCAAATTCAGATGCGAAGCTCAGCGCCAACCCCAACATCATTACCTGCTGCAATACAGTAAGCAAAACACCTGGTAGCATAAAGTATAGATAATTACCGCTGCGTATGTTCTGCTTAACAATAGTCGTCTTAAACGGTTCATATTGCTGCTCCGCAACATAAGCTGGTACCCCTTTCTTCTCTTGGGATTTGATTTGTATCCCCGCCTTCATGGTTCCTGCACACACATTGACCGCCATCATGGCATAGTTTGATGTCAACGTATTAGAAGCATTAACAAATAAAGTCAACTCGGTGCTGCGATTATAATTGACATCAGACGAAAAATTCTTCGGAATATGAACAACAACAGTTGCCTCCTTTTCTAAAGCAGCCTCTTTAGCACCAAAGGGATCCGCCATTAGTTCAGCAACATAAATGACCTCATTCTCATTGAACATATCAATAAGTTGCCTGGACAAAGGGCTACGGTCCTCATCCACCACTATGATTGGCAAATGCGTCACCTTACCTTTTTTATATACCCCTCCTACAAGAACACCATACATAACAGGGGCCCCTAAAAAAAGAATGAGCAATACCTTATTCTGATAGAACAAAGCAAACTCTCTCTTAATCAAACTCCAAAAGTTACCCATAATTACTTCTCGTCTTTAACGATAAATGTCGCTTTAGTTAACAATTCCTTATCATCCGCAGCACTTGTAGGACGTAAACGAACCTCAAACAATGTTTCTTGTTGTTCAAAGTCAGGATAAGCTGTACTAATACTGGCATAGTTACTCAATGACTTGATTGTTTCTACCTGAGCACTCAAGGCTTTATTATCTAAGTAAGGAATTTCCAGTGTTTTTATAGCTCCTTTTTGAAAGTCTTTGATACGGCTTTCTGGAATCGTAACTCTAAAATAAGCTCCATCCGATACATACCCTGAAGCTAGGCTATACCCAGCCAACGCCAACTCACCGACTTTAAGGTTGATTGTTTCGATTGACATATCCTGAGGAGCAATTACATAACGCTCCTTTGCAGCGACATTGACTTCCGAAACTGCTCCTATCGCCCGTTCCTTTTGCCCCAGCGCCATTTTTTGTTGTTCGATACGAGCACCATTTTTCACATCGGCCAACTCAGCTTGAGCTGCCAGATATTGATTTTTTGCCCCTTGGTATTTCGCATAGATTTCGTCATACTTCTGCTGCGCAACTAAGGAATCCCGAAGCAAATTTCTCATCCGATCAAGGGACTTTTGTGCAAAATCATATTGTTCCTTCAATCCCGCCACCTTAGCATTAAGTTGGGTCAACTGACCATCGGTAGCACCCTTTACCGCCATGTCATACTGTGCCTGTGCCGCCTCGAGAGCTCCCTGCGCTTGAATCGATTTTGCGTCTACTTCAGGCAACTCCAATATGATCAATGTATCACCTTTATGAACCAACTGCCCCTCCTCAACTAAAATCTGATGAATCTTACCTGGTATCTTTGTAGTCACAGAGATCTGGTCCCGTTCAATTTTACCTTCTAGAGATTTTTGTTGCTTCCCGTCCTTGTTTGAACATCCCTGTACCAATAACGCGACGAAAGCTATATAAAACGTATTTTTCATTGTTAATAATTATTTATAACGATGCAGACTATAGTATTAACAGATTGCTCTTCTTTTTCTAAACCGCAATAAGACTGTATCATCTTTTTTTCTATTCTATCTATATATTCCTAATTCCTATCTTAAAAATAGGGGCAAGAAATCCATAACCTATCTTGTAATGGTATCGTAAAGATTTCCATTGGCCTTAAGCAGTTCCGTAACCGCATTACGCTGATTCAGAATCTGACTATAATAACTCAAAGACTGCTTATAAAATTCATTCTCCGCTTCTAAGCGCTCGGTGACATCACTCAATCCCTCTTCAAACTGACGCGAAGCCAAATGCAGGTTATTTTTTGCAATAGCTACCTGTTGTTGATTTACACTTATTTTCTTAAGACCCAACTCATAATCAGCGCGGGTTTTACGTTGTAATAAGCTTAGTTTTTCGCGGGTGTCTTCCAATTTGTTTTCATTGATCTGAATATCAAGCTTAGCCCGTTCGATAGCACTTTTGTGCGTCTTGCCCTCAAAAACATTCCATTTCATACCTATTCCTACAGCGTAGTTTGGAGCTAACTGCAAATGGTTCGTCTTCATTTTAACATCGCCCACCTGTCCAACATCCTTCAATGTAAAACGAGAATCAAAAGCATTCAGATAAGAAACACTACCAAAAGCAAAGACTAATGGCAACTTCCCGCCCTTTTCCTTCTGTAGTGCATAATCATAAGCTTTCTGCGATGCCTCAAGAGCCTGTAACTCCTTACGGTTCATCACTGTAGCTTCATCCAAAGCAAGAATAATCTCCGACAATGGATAGACAACAGATTCTAATTCGGCCTTATCCAGTCCGGTCAGTTCTTGCAATTTGTAGTACAACAACTCCCGATTACTTTCCACTTCCGCTTTTTTATTTTCCAACTCCAACATCGCTAACTTCAGCTTATCCCGATCATAAGGAATCGCTAACCCATTATCTATAGCCTTCACCACCTTCTGATGCTCTTTATTCAACCGCTTCTCAGAATCAGCAATAAGTACATCCACTTCGCGTAATAACATCAGTTGATCAAAAGAAAATAATACCTCTTGAGCAATTTGATCACGTCCTGCCTCCTGCATTAACGACTGGGCTCTGAATTTCTGTTCTAAAGCCTTCTGTCCGTTCGTAATCTGTAAGCCACTAAAAATAACCTGCTTAGCGGTCACACCTGCTAATGCAATCTGTGTAGACAGATTAGACCTTTGCGATCCTTCAAACAGATTAATACCAGTAATAGGAAGATGATGTGTTGGCAAATCCAAATCAACACTACTGTTTAGATAGCCATAACCACCGTGCAGGGATACTGTTGGAAGAAACTTCCCCTTTACTTCTTCCCGCTCTAAAGCTACTTTTTGGTTTTCCAAATAAGCATTTTGCATCCCCTTATTATGTCTCACAGCTTGTTCGACAGGTGCCCTAAAACTGGTCAACTGTTCTTGTGCCAATAAACTCCCAGAGATACTGCTTCCCAAAGAAAAGAGAAGAAAAATACAACAATACCTATATTTCATACCAAATTAATTTCATACCATTTTTATAAACAAGACAAAACTACGCTTAAATTGTTAGTAAAAATTTAAGATATCTTAAAAAAATCACTTCAACCCGCGTATAACTGAAAGAGTTTGCTGTGAAACGCCTAGAAAAGAAGCTATATGCCCAAGCGTAGCCTTTTGAAACAGGGCTGGGTTTTCCGCAATCAGTGACTGATAACGCTCACTCGCCGTTTCAAACTGCATATTGTAAAAGCGCTTAGAAAAATTTATCAAAGAATCCAAGAGAATCCGCTGTATGATATGGTTCATCGTAATATCCGTAGCTGCCAGCTCTTGTATCGCCGAAAATGGGACCCGCGTAATACGGGTATCACTAAGCGCCTGAAAACCAAAAACCGAAGGCTTGTCATAATAAAGGCTCTCTATCCCGGTGCCAAAAGTATCAGGGCCAAAAAAATAATGGGTCACATCCTTCTTCCCTTTATTATAATAAATCCGCGTAAAACCGCTCTCCACAAAATAAACATGCTTTAAATAACTACCCGGAGAAAACACAATAGCTCCCTTATCATATTGTTTGGTTTCTGAAATAGTGGTAAATACATATTCAATCTCATCATTTATAGGATATAGACTCTTTAAATAGTCAATAATTCTCATAGTTCGTCTTTAAATATGGCCATTGGCCAATTAGACTTGAATATATCCATTTTAACACTACATATCCAAACTCATTCAAAAAGTATTTAAAAAAACTGATGGATATAGAAAATCAATCTGATATTTTTTAAAACCTCTTGATAATAAAAAGAAAAATATTCATATCTTTGCACTTCCGTAAGTACGGAAACTTTAAATTAACATAATTATTTAAAAAATGCAACAGTACGAATCTGTAATCATTCTTACCCCGTTGCTTTCAGAAGATGCT
>JBEBQJ010000142.1:0-12398 GCA_040395455.1 Sphingobacterium yanglingense
CGTCAATCTATTTTTGTCGGTCTCGGCTGTAAAATAGGGTTTAGGTAAATAGGCAT
Source organism: Sphingobacterium yanglingense (assembly GCA_040395455.1). Classification (GTDB taxonomy): domain Bacteria; phylum Bacteroidota; class Bacteroidia; order Sphingobacteriales; family Sphingobacteriaceae; genus Sphingobacterium; species Sphingobacterium yanglingense_A. The sequence goes on from JBEBQJ010000142.1 coordinate 57, forward strand.
CTGTATTGGGTCCTAAGATATTGGTCTCGTCAGCTGGACGCCAGTAGTCCAATGCAGGCGAATTTTTATACAATCCTGAACTGGCCCAAGATGAAGTCATCCCCCAAAACAAAGGAGTAGAAGATTCGGGAGCAAAATCCCGCTTGCCAACTCCCTGCCAAAACATATTGAAATCGAATCCCTTCCAACTTGCTCCCGCATTAATACCAATATTGTATCTTGGTGAAGTATTACCGAGAATTTTGAAATCACCAGGATTTCCAACTGTTCCCTCGCCATCATTGATCACATCGTCGTCGTTCTGATCAACATATCTAATATCTCCAGGTCCCCAGTTTTTATGATACTTAGATTGATTGGAAAACTTTTCGTCAGCACTTTGAATTATTCCTCCGGTCTCCAGTCCCCAAATCTCGCCATATTTTTTTCCTGCATACCAATCGGTAAAGATTTTATCTTCATTCAGGTACTCCAATATTTTAGTTCTACTATCCCCCAATGCGACCTTAACGTTATAAGCAATACCATTTGCTAACTTATCATTCCATCCAACTACCATTTCGAAACCTTTGGTCGATAACTTAGCATTATTGGTAAACGGTGCCCTTGTACCTAAAACATAAGGTAGCTCTATAGCTTTTCCAAACATTTTATCTGTAACACGGTTATACCAATCAAACTTGAAATCCAGCCGAGAATCCAATAATAACATATCGACTCCTGTATTAAAGGTCGTAATGGTCTCCCATGTAATATTTTCACTGATTAGCCCCGGAGCTAAACTATACTGTGGCCTACTCGAACCTATAATCCAATTTGACTCGGGTTTGATAGGAATTCTTGAAAAATATTCGTTAGATGGAACGTTTTGATTGCCCAGTGAACCGTAGGAAACCCTTACCTTAAAATCATTGATATAAGGTTTGATCGGTGACCAAAAATCTTCCTTGGACAGGACATAGCCTACCGAAGCAGAAGGAAAAAAATCGAATCGATTGTCTTTTGGAAACTTGGACGAACCATTGTAACGAGCAGCGACTTCGACGAGGTACTTTTCTTGGAAATTATAGTTCAAGCGGCCGAATGCACCGCGAGTAGCCCAATGGTTCATTTTATCCTCAGAAGTGATCCCTCCAAGTGAAGTTATGATAGATGGATTATCTTCTACTACAGGAGAGACTCCTGTACTCGTCAATCCGGTATATAAATTCTCTTCCTGTTCAAATCCCATTAGTATTTTAAAATAATGATTACTCAACTGCTTTTCATAGGAACTGACCATATTGAATACTTTGTAAACTTCTTCGGAATACCCTGCTGTGTACGATGCGTTGGGTTTGCCAATATTACCAAATGCTCCGGTCCCCAGTTCTACCATAACAGGTTTAGGGTTTGAAGTTGATTTAACATTTCGAATATTATAACTGTAGGTGGCAATTGTTTTCCATCCTTTTATCGGTTCAAGTTCTAGATTTAGGTTGGCTAAAAAATCTGCCTTTTTACTCTTGTCTCTTCCCGAATCTTGTAATAACCGTACCAAAGGGCTCTGCACCGTACCATTGATATTATAATGAGGCATCATTGGAGCAAACATCAGCATCTCCCGAAAGGTATGTTCACGACCTACGGTAGTCTCACCCATTGGAAAATCTGTAGACGAGGTCGCCCATTTCAGATTAGACCCTATTTTTAACCAGTCTGTTACCTCGGTAGACACGTTGGACATTAGATTATAACGTTTAAAATCATCATATCCAAAGGCATATGTACCGTTCTGTTTACTATATCCTGAAGAGAGAAAGTACTGAGTGCGTTGGCTACCTCCTGTAACATTAAGATTGTGCTTTTGACTGAAGGCATTTTTGCCCATCAACAGGTGCGGCCAATCGTTGTTAGCATTTCCATTACGTCTTCCTGCCCAAATATTATCTATCGGATTCTCTGGATCATACTCGTAGGGAAAGGTCCCATCCAAGTATCCCTTTATACGTTGCATCTGTTCATCACTGTACACGGCCGTCAAACCAGCATTAGCATTGGCCTGATTATAAGCTGTGGCCCATGTATATGAATCAATAAAGCTAGGTAAACGTAAAGGAGAGGACAAGGATAGGTTATTACTGTAGTCCAACTTGACTCCTTCTTGTCTAGAACCTCTCTTGGTGGTAATTAAAATCACACCAAATGGCGCTCTTGATCCATACACCGCTGCTGCAGAGGCGTCTTTTAACACGGAAATATTCTCTACAGTCTCAGGATCGATTGCACCTAAATCCATCTCGACTCCATCAACCAATACTAACGGACTGGCAGTGCCGTTAATAGATCCAACCCCCCGGATATTCATCACACTGGCCGCTCCTGGTTCACCACCTCTCTTACCCATATTTACGTTAACATTGGGCGAGGCGCCTTTGATTAAATCTGCAACGTTATTAGCTGGCCTATCTTTTAATTGGGCACTGGAAATTACGTCTACAGATGCGGTAAGATTCGATTTCTTTTGCGTACCGTACCCTACTACTACAACCTCATCCAGGCTTTCGGCAGTTTCATCTAAGCTCACATTAACTTGATTTCTACCAGAAAGACTGACTTCTTTTGAAGCATAGCCTACGAACCTAAATTGTAATGTTTCATTTAAAGAAGCTACTTCAATCCTAAAGCTTCCCTGCTTGTCCGTCTGTGCATTGGATTTACTACCGACAACGCTGACGGTCACTCCAGAAAGTGCAGCCCCCTGACTGCTCTTGACGGTTCCAGTTACGGACTTTTTGTCCTGTGCATTTGCTATTGCTCCATAAAATAGAAGAACAGTAAAAAGCATAATGGTTCGAATTTTCATCATAATGTATGCTATGTTTAAATAGTAGTTATTTCGTTTATAATGTTTTTCAATCTAAATACAACACAACGTATTCTCTTCTTCATTGTCCATGTTGCAATGGGTTACGCAGCTCTACTCGTGAACGTTACCGAATAGAGGTCTTCTGTTTTTCAAAACTAGCAACTAGATACAGAAACACAGTCTCCTGTTACTATTTGTTAACGTTACCGACTTAAGTCTACCAACGCGAACGTGATAGGTCATTTCACAACAAATCGAGGGAACCGCCTCCTCTTGCTGTTTTTGTACTATTAAATATTTTGATCAAAGGTTTACAATAGCACTAATTTAGGGAAAGGAATAATAACGGTCAAATTTATTTTCAATTTTAAAATGCCCCTTCCTATTTATCTAAAAAAAGCCTTAGCTTCTAACCTCAGCAAAATAACTGTAAAATATTATTGATAAAAAACTAGATGATACACTGTATGGCATCAATTCGAAAACAATGCCTAGTGAGTCCCCGGTGATAGTTGGACAGCTGTTTTGTCCAACAATTGTAAGACTTGAGGAGGGTATACAACAACCTCTTAAAGGTTTAAAGCCACGAAAACTTCCCCTCAACGGAAAATGAACCGAAGCAAAAACATTGAGGGATTTTATATATTTGTCCTAAGACGCAGAAAATAGTTAAAGACATTTAGAAAGAAGAACCAATGAAGGTTATAGGTAACATTATCCCAATCCTGTTTATTTTTTTAACCTTTACCTCCTGCAAGAAAGTCAAGCCATTGGGAAGCCAGTATTTTCTCGATGGCAACGAAATCGTCTACCGTTATCAGTCCTCCGGTCCCGGGGTACCTAAGTTGCCTTGGGATAATAAGTACAAGCCGGTAAATGCGGACAAGGATACATTTACTCCATTACAATGGACAGGATATGCAAAAGATAAAAGCCACTTTTTTTATCGGGGAGATGTAATCTCCAATATAGATTATGCTACCTTTGAAATCACGGATGATGTAAAGACTGATTACGAATCAATCGGTATCGTTAAAGATCAATACCGTGTTTATAAGTTTAGAGAACCTTGGAGTTCTATTGAAGGTGCTGATCCAAAAACTTACCGAATCGCGGATAATCTCAAAGGAAATGGTAACTGGTTCTGGTATAAAGATGCGCAGAATTATTTTGTGAATGATACGATTGTGTCCGTAGATTACGATTCTTTCAAGTCAATCGATGAGGATAGTAGATTCTATATGGACAAGAACAACATCTATTGGCTTAAATCGGATTACAAAAACACTTCTTTAGAAAAAATTCCTGCACCGGGGTTAATCGACAGCCAAATTGTGTATTCTAACCGGGTACTTCAAACTCCTAACGCCCTGTACTACGTCACAAAAAAAGAAAAATTCACCAAGGTACAGGTAGAAAACCCCTCTAGCGTAAAGTTCTTCCCTCCTGCTAACATCTACATGATAGTGGATCACCAAATATACTGCGAAGGCGAGCTATTAACGGGAGTAGATTTCGCTACATTTTCGGTTTATCAATATCCAGGGAATAGCGGCTATACGGCCTATGCCAAGGACAAGAACAACGTGTATTACCATGATGAAATACTCGAGGGAGCTGACCCAAAATCTGTTCGACTGACTGATAGGTATATGGAAGATGATATCTACAAATGGACACCAGACCTCGGCAGCGCTAGTGTTATCATCAGAAAAACCACTAAAGAAACAACGACAAGGTAGTGTCTTTAATTCAGAAACTATCAAGCGGTTTCTCTATCCTGTGGACTATGTAATGAGTTACGGTAAGAGATTCCCCATTTTGCGATTTCATCTATAATCGGCCCCAAGGTCTTACCATACTCTGTAACCTCATATACTACTGTGATGGGTTTGGTCTGTTGTACTGTTCGAGTTACTAAGTGATTTATTTCCATGTCCTGTAATTCCTTTGATAGCATTTTAGAACCAATCCCCTCTACCTCTCGCAACAAATCCATAAAGCGCATTCTATCTGTTTCTAACAAAGTTCCCAAAATATGAAACTTCCACTTGCCTGAAAGAATCTCCATCGTGTCTTTGATGGCGGTTATCCTTGTTTTACAGATCTCACTATGGTTGACTGATAATTTCTTTTTCATATATCATGGTGTATTATTATTCATTTTATGACCTTACAAAAGTATGGAACTTCACAACACTTCCCAAAAGGAAAGTAGTTTCCAAAAGGAAACCAATGCAGATTGTACAGTGACTTTGACTTAGATTTGCGGACATAAAATCAAACAAAACGACATACAAAATGAAAAAAACGTTTATTTTAGCATTCGCAGCCGCAACACTATTTGTTTCTTGTCAAGTTTCGGCTGGTGATAAAACAGCAACAAACAGCCAACAAGAAGTAGCAGAACAAAAAGGAACAACATATATATTGGACCAAGATCAAAGTTCGCTAAAATGGACAGGGTACCATAAAGGTGGTTTTGACCCAAGATTTGGGACATTAAAGACTGAAGGTACGGTAGCTGTAGAGAATAATGCAATCACAGGTGGTTCTATTACCATTGACATTACTTCGGTAGCAACTGACGAAAAATCGATAGACCTAGCCAAAACAGGAGGCAAAACAGCAGCTAACCTAGATGAGCATCTAAAAAATGAAGATTTCTTCCAATCTGACAAGTTCCCAACGGCTAAGTTTGAGATTACAAGTGTTGCAGCTTTTGACAAAGCCAATGATAAAAGTGTGATCGAAGGAGCTACCAATGTTATCAGTGGTAACCTAACTATTAAGGACAAAACTGTAAACGTCACATTTCCAGCAAAGGTAGATATCACAGCCGACACTGTGCATGTAGTATCAAAATTCACGATCAATAGACAGGATTGGGGATTGACATACGGAACAGATGGAGATCCTAAAGATTGGGTTATTTCCCAAGAGATTGATATCGAATTGAATATACACGCTAAAAAATAGCTCCAGAATACTATTCTCTACCTAAAAACAAGGTAGAGAATAGTATATAACTGATTAAAAAGCACCACTCTCCCTAAGAAATTATAAGACCACTCAATGGCTATTTAAGGGCTGACAAGTTATCAAGATGCTATTGCCATTAGTTCCAGTAAACGATCCTGTACAATCGTCTCTCATCGAAGGATAACCTACTTACTTCATAAAACTCATCGATATCCGTCCGCTCTATCCTACGTAAGCGATATCGGTAATAACAGCACAATCTTACAAAAACATATCTATCTCCTCTCAACTGATAGTTTCAGGGGTGTCTGTTTCATGGATTGTAAATAAATGAATAATCAGTGTTTCTAAGGTCAACTTTGAAAATATTCTACACTTAATTCTATATCTTCGCACCTATCATGAAAAAAGCAACAATTCTACTCATACTGTTAGGCAATATGCTACTGCTCCACGCACAAAGCAATGTGGAGTATAAGGGAGTATCGATTGCAAATGGAGATTTTTTATTCTTCGGAGCACAAGCTCAGAATCTATCGGGAGCAATAAACCGAGTAACTCAACTCAAGGATAGTATTTCTTTTTCCCATATCGGACTCATAGAAGTTATAGAAGGTGTTCCCTATCTTCTCCATTCTATTGGAAACAAAGGGTCTGTAAAGGAATCTTTAGATAATCTAACAAAATATGGTAAAGGCCAACAATATGTGGTATATCGAATCGATAGCATCCATAGCCACGCAATTCCTAGAGCTATGGAAATAGCACATGAGATGCTTGGAAAGCCTTATAACTGGAGTTATAAATTAAATGACAGTTCTTACTATTGCTCTGATTTTGTAGAACGGGCTTTTCGACCAATAGGATTGTTTAAATTGGAGCCCATGACCTTTAAGAATCCTGTGACAGGTGAGTTAGATGAGTTTTGGGTAAAGTTTTATGCTAAGCAAGGACTGGAAGTACCTGAAGGTGAATTAGGATGTAATCCAAATGGCCTAGCTGCCAACCCGAACATACATCGTGTCGGCACGCTGCAGACTACAAAATAACGCCTTATATATTTTTCGCTGACGGTCGTAAAATGCGACCGTCAATGAAAAATAGTTCTAACCATTCAGCATCTTGACAGCCAATATATGCTTACATAAGCCTCTTTTGCCCTGGTGATTTGTAAACCAATTGCAGGTACATTGATGTCTATCCTGTTGAATGATAACCGTATGCTGTACCCCTGATCCATCTACGCGTGCTTCAATATATTCGGCTGTATTTTTAATGAATTGAACACCTTCAGTAGCCACGAGTTTCTTTGCATTTTTTAATCTCGGGTTTAATGCGAAAATACGTTCCATCTTAAAGGGAAGTCGCCTATAGTAATGTTGATGGCTATGTAAATCGTAGCCCAGTAAACCTATTGATGATAGTGAAGCAGACAACGTATCCATTGTATCGAAGTCTACATCATGTTCAATAGACAACATGGTCGGGTCGAATAACTCATTAGATTTGAGCAATCCATTGACCGCATGTACCCACTCGTCAGGTACAGCTTTAATCATATTTTCTAGCACATTCCCTTCTCCCGAAAACCCACGATAACTATCAGGAGACAAAGCCAATGTTAGTCTCATTTTACCAAAATCGGCTACAAATGCAGCACTTTCGCCCTCTTTTTCCTGATAAACGAATAGTTTATCAGCATATGTTAGAAGCCCTTCTAATAGGCGCAATCGCTGTATACCGCCAACACGAACGGCATCACTTGTACCAATCGGTGAAAAGATAAACCTATTGGCACGTTTAGTAAGGTAAAATTCCCCTTTGGCATTACCTTTGGGTATTCCTTGGAACAATTGGATTAACTGTATCTTATTCAGTTCGAACTGCATCTCCATACCAGCCAAATACAATTGGACTGAAGTTAGTCCTTTAATCCAACGCGGAGGTAGGGTTACTTTCTTTTCCGTAACCTTGGCTTTATCGGTACTGATTGCAACTTCTTGACTTCCCACTCCTAGCACCATCTTTTCCGTTTTCTTTACGGCATTTAAAGCATTGAGCATAGGCTCATTGAAATCCACATTGGTCGTACCGCTTGCAATAAACTCACCATCGATTGCATCTTCTAACAAATCTAATCGAGCATACACTCCATTACAGGATGAGAATCCCTCAAATCGAATCTGGTTAGTACCAGCTGATACTATTGGATCCCTTAGACTAGGTGGAATCGGTCCAAAACTTGAACGGACCACTTTTGATAAGGTCAACAGACATTTGGATGTCAATAAGGGATCGGTCAGACTGCCCCAAAAGAAACAAGGTACGCTAGCTACCTCAACTAGCTCAGACTGGTGCGCCAATACGAGTTGTTGTATACCCGACTGTTGGGTCAACTGGGAATTTCGTGCGTAACTAATTGCTAAATCCTGTTCGGCCATAATGTTATTTTTTTATCTTCTTTAAAATAGGCTGTAAACTCTTATACGCTTCAAGTTGTTCGAGCACGTTATTTAACTCAGCAGGGGTATTATACTGTTCTTTGGTCATCAAATCATAGTAATACTCAATGATTTTCTTAAAATTTGTCGGCATCTTTTCCGCTAGGGTATAGTTCATCAAAGTTGCATCCAACAGTTTTAAGAGCGCATTATTATGCTTGGAAGAAATATCACGACACTGCTCAAGCCCCTCTACGAAGCGACCTATCGGCCCATAACCATGACTTAATAAAACTCCTAACTGTCTACCTACTATTGCGGTATCCAATCTATTATCGTTGATAGTAGCCAATAGTACTTCTACAGCCATAGCACGTACTTCTTTCTCCTTATTGAACATAGAGCTTGCCAAATACAGATTTGACTGCTCATCTAACTTAAAAAAGCGATATAACATCTGCTTTAAGTAGACAGCAGGAGCTTTCCCTCCGATATCACTTTTACTATTAAAGCCCAAGGTGAGGAACATGGAAAGGCTTTCTGTATTCTGGGGCATCAAACTATGCAAATATGGAATATCCATTTTATTGAGGTAGTAAGCGGCAATTGAGTTTTTACCTCGGCTATAGATATCTTTATGATATAAAAATGTATCTACGCCCTGTTTGAAGGTCGGAAGCTTATAACTCAGCTCGTCACCATTGTACACCTGCTCGGATTTTTTAGTCACATAATTGTATCCATTATAATAAGTCGGCTCTATGGTCAACACCGGGCGAAAAGGCTTGGCTGCAAATGGAATATCTTTTAAAGGCTCCTGCTCAAACTCCTCAAAATACTGATTGGGATAATGTGTACGCGCTACCGTAGCCCAAACACCAAACCAAAGAAGTTCGGCCGAATCCTTCGACGAGATCAAATTCTTTAACCATGATCGTTGTTGGATTTTGATTTCTGTCTCAAAACCTAAGGCATAATTCAATATGTTCTGTACCTGGGGGTCTTTTACCTGTTGTATCAAATCTTTGACCTCCGCCATCTCTTCGCGCACGGTACGGCTCAGCGCTATAGATAAATCCAATAAATCAATAGCTATCCCAGCTTGCTGATAGGCCAAAATACGCTGGACCAATACCACTGGAGCAATCCAAAAAGGTTTATGGGTAGGCAAGCTCAACAAAGGTAACTCCACACCTGCTATAAGATGCCGCTGCAACTGTTCCATCTGACTACCCATAAGGCCAATCCATTTCGAATAATTGGCATTGCGGTCTTTGTTATGATAAACAGTTTTAGGTTTATAATACATGTTCAGGAATACACTCGAGAAGTGGTCGAAACAGGCCGACTCTCTATAGATACTGCTCAACTGTTTGATATAGGGTTCGAGCTGTCTTTTGTAATCTGCTGGAAAAGTAGGTGTGTATTGTACCCAGGCGTTCATCAAAACTTCTATCTCTATGGGATCTGTACCTCCAATCACCTCTCCTATCTTAAAGAAAATATCATTCCAGGTCTGTGGATAGGCAAAGATTTCGGTCAAACAGTTGACCGGCGCTGGTTCAAATTCGTACTTTTCATTCTCCTGTCCGGTCAGTACAGCTAATATCTCTTCTTCAGAGAAGGTTTCTCCCTGCAGTAAAGGCTGTAGATCGGTAGCTGTTGCTCCCATCATCTGAGGTCTATAGGCTTGCAACTTGGCAGCAAGATTATCCGTAGGTTCTTTTTGATTTTTTAAGATGAACTTAGCGGCTCTCTCCTGTAAGGCCAAATCCGGTATCATAAATAAATCGGCAGCAAGTAGAACAAACCGTTCCTGCAACTCTGGATATTGCTTGAGCAGTCTATCAAATTGAATCAAAAGTGTTTTAAGACTAGCTTTGACATCATTCCGCATAAAAATACCTTCGGCCCAATCCAAAAAATCAGTCATCTGGAAATCGACATGGGTAAAAAAAGGTTTGAGGTAGTCGACTGTAAAATTAATAACTGCACTGTGTTCGGCATGTAGTAAAGGGAAGAACTTCTGCTGATAAGTCATCACCTCTCCTTCGGCTAATTGAAGTCGATCGATAAGCTTTCTAAAATAACTCTTTAGATTGTTGTTCCAATTTTTGGTCTGTGCTTCTAAAGCGCCTGTAATTACTAAATCACGGTCAATCTTACCGGTATCCAATAACGTCATGAAGACTTTGTCCCAGGTCAATTCATTGACCGTATTTTGATAGTTATAGTCCCAGTATATACCATGAATGCCTGACTCAAACTCAAAAACCAAGGGAATATCCCGTCTGATAGTCAGCTCATCCTCTGTCAATATCTTAAAAAGTTTATGAGACTCATGATAGTTAAAACCGGTGATAGCACTTGCATAGAGCTCTGGTTCGAATACGACATACCCTAGGCTCTCCAAATGACGAAGACTCTGATAACTAATTCGCTGCCACTCGTTACGTTTTACCGCTTGCAACAAATACGCGCCCAACCAGTCAGGTCTAGCATAATCAAGTATCTGACTCACATCAGAACTTTTGGCCTGCTCTAGAAGCTCATGAAAAAAGTCCCAACTACCTACATCCGAACCAGAAAAAGTCGCTAATGCCAATAATTTTACAACACGTTGTTGTTCTTTGTTACCTCTAGTCCCCCAGTTATACTGTGCTTTCTTACTGTAAACAGGGTCTTTTGAAAGGTCACTATAATCTACCCAATAACGTTTTGCTGAACGAATTTCCTTTTTTAGCACCTCCAAGTTCCCTGTGGCGTATTCTTTTAGAAAAGGAATGATATCTCCAACCTTACCGTCACTAATCAGCGCTTTCATCGCTGCCACAGCCTCCTCTTTGCGCTGTGCACTCGCTGTGGGTTTACGAGTTGTAGCAGTCTTCTCTTTAGGTTCTGCAACAACACTACCATCTTCTGAATATCCCTTCTTTGTCTTTTCAGCAATTAATTTTTCAGCATCTTTTAAACAGGCTTCTTCAGAGTCGAAAGTTTTACTTTTACTTTGCCCCGAAGTACCATTACGTCCATAGGTAACCGTATGTGTAGCCCCCTCTGTCTGTATTTCCCAAAATTTATCAGATGTACCGTCTATGTATTTTAGATGCTTAAACATAATATCTTAACGTATAATCGAATTTCTATTTTTTTATTGAATTAAGGAGTAACCGTAAGACTTTGGACAAACAATTGTCATGCCATTGGTCTTCATACCCGACAAAGTCTATATCTGACTATACCGTAAGAAATGAGCAAATCGAGTAGCACAATTATCAAACACCTGCCTACCAAACCTTTGATAGGGAAAGATAGGGAATTAAAAATAATACAGAAGATAAAAAAAACAGATGTCTTGATTTTAAGGGCGGAGAATTTCCGCTCTGCCTGAGTTAGTAAAGATACATTTCTCTCATCCGAACGATATCCACCCCTAAAACATCTTCCAAATAACTCTCGACTGTACCATACTCCTTCTTCATGTAACTAATTCCGGACTGTAAATACTCGGGTTTGACGGTCAATAGTGGTTCTAAATTAGGGTATTGATCGACATATTTCTTATACTTATCCGCTAAAAAAACTTGGGACTGCATATAATCGTTTAAGACCGATTCTTCATCAACTCCAAGAGCAAACAAAAAAAGCGCTGCAGCCATTCCAGTTCTGTCTTTTCCAGCCGAGCAATGGAAGGCCAAAGGCAAAGACGCTTGATTTTGCAATAACGCAAAGAACTCCTGATACTGTTTAATGCTCATTTGGTCTGAAAGCAGCTCTCTGTTCAAGTCCATCATGATAGTGTCGAGTTGTTCCTTTTGCAGGCTAATCAACTCCGACAAAGAGGATATGGACAAATTGCCTGGCGCTATAGTAAAATTATATACTTTAGCGCTATCGATGACTTTACTTGGTTCTTGGATTCGCTCTTCCTCTGTCCGAAAGTCAACTATACTGACCAATCCCAAACTGTGTAAATACCGGAGATCGTCATCTGTCAAATGTGCCCAATCTCCCGTACGAAATACTTCGCCCCATTTTATATACTTCCCATCCGAAGTTTTTATACCTCCT
>JBEBQJ010000143.1:0-12168 GCA_040395455.1 Sphingobacterium yanglingense
CCTACGAACATGGCGAATGCTATGTAACAGAAGACGGTGCAGAGACAGATTTGGATTTAGGTCATTACGAGCGTTTTTTAAATGTGCCTACCTCTCAAGCCAACAACGTGACAACTGGTCGCATCTATAAACATGTCATTGAAAAAGAAAGAGAAGGCGCTTACCTTGGTAAGACCGTCCAGGTAATACCACATATTACCGACGAGATAAAACGTCGTATGCAGCTTTTGGGAGAAGGCGGCGAATACGACATCATTATCACCGAGCTTGGTGGAACCGTAGGAGACATCGAATCCCTTCCTTTTATCGAAGCTGTACGTCAGCTGCGTTGGGAATTAGGAAATAATGATTCATTGGTTATCCACTTAACACTGGTTCCTTACCTTGCTGCTGCAGGCGAACTAAAAACAAAACCGACACAACATTCAGTCAAGACCTTATTGGAATATGGGGTACAACCCGATATTTTAGTATGTCGCACAGAACATAAACTGACGCAGGAAATCCGTAAAAAACTAGCCCTATTTTGTAATGTAAACATCAATGCAGTAGTGGAATCTATCGATGCGCCTACTATTTATGATGTACCATTGTTAATGTTAAAAGAGCAGTTGGACAAAACGGTTTTAACCAAACTCAAGCTCTCAACCAAAAACGAACCTGATTTAGACAATTGGAAAACCTTCTTAGGTCGTCTTAAAAACCCTACGACAGAAGTCAACATCGGTTTAGTTGGAAAATATGTAGAGCTGCCAGATGCTTACAAGTCGATTGTAGAAGGCTTCATCCACGCTGGATCAGCCAATGAAACTAAAGTAAAAGTTAGCTTCATCGCTGCAGAAAGTATTTCTCCAGAAAATGTCGCGGACAAACTAAAAGGTCTGGATGGAGTACTTGTTGCGCCAGGTTTTGGTGAGCGTGGTCTAGAAGGCAAGTTGAATACCATTAAATATGTCCGTGAAAACAAAATTCCTTTCTTCGGTATATGTCTAGGTATGCAATGTGCTGTTATTGAATTCGGACGAAATGTACTGGGCTTGAAAGGTGCAAACAGTTTTGAAATGGATGAGAACACCCCTCACCCGGTTATCAACCTGATGGAAGAACAGAAAAACATCACGAATATGGGGGGTACAATGCGTCTTGGTGCTTATGATTGTGATATTAAAAAAGGAACAAAGGCTTTTGCTATTTACGGAAAAACAAAAATTTCAGAACGTCACCGTCACCGCTACGAATTCAACAATGCTTATTTGAAAGATTACGAAAAAGCTGGAATGATTGCTTCTGGTTTCAATCCTGAGACTGGTCTAGTAGAGATTGTGGAGTTAAAAGACCACCCATTCTTCGTGGCTGGACAGTTTCATCCAGAATTAAAGTCAACTGTTGCAAATCCTCACCCACTTTTTGTTAGCTTTGTAGCCGCTTCTTTAGCCAATAAAAAAGGAGGAACAAAATAAACCTCTTTTATTCTATTGATAAATAGTGGACGTAAATAATAAAATGGAATAAATTATAATAGATGGATAGAAATAACATTATAGGGCTAGTGCTGATTTTTGCAATCTTTGCGGGTTCATTTTATCTAATGAAACCTTCCGAGCAAGAAATCAAAAATGAGCAAAGGCTCCAGGATTCAATAAAGAATGTAAAGGAAGGCAAAGTATTTAATGATACCTTAGCAGCCTCCACGCCTACAGAAACTCTTGATTCAGCTGCATTGAGCAAACCTTTTGGTACAGCCAAAGTCGGACAAGAGCAATTAATCACATTAGAAAACGAACAGCTTATTATTCAACTGTCTTCTAAAGGTGGTAAAGTAAAATCGGTACAACTCAAAGGTGAAAAGAATTTTGACGGAGCCCCTCTTTACTTGCTAGAAGGAGACAATAACAATTTCGGTTTTATCTTTAATGCAGGTGGTCAGAATATCAACACCAATGACCTACACTTTGTAGTTAATACATCATCACCTAATAGTGCTTCGTTTCGTTTGAAATATACGGACGATCAATACCTAGAGTATAACTATGCATTAGAAAAAGGATACAACTTAGCACTAAACGTCAATGCTGTTGGAATTCAGAACTTAATTGACGTCAAGCAAAAAACAATCGTATTAGATTGGGAAGCTAATCTTCTTCGAAAAGAACAGAACATAAAATCTGAGCGTGAAAAATCCTCTATATTCTTTAAAGATACAGAAGGCACAATAGACCACCTTTCAGAAACAAGTGATGAAGAAGAAAAAATTGAGAAAACAAAGGTAGAATGGGTTGCATTCAAACAACACTTCTTCTCTTCAATTCTATCTTCTAAACAAGCTTTTGAAAGCACCAACCTCAAAGTAACGTTTTCAAACAACGAGAATGTCGTTAAAAACTACAAGACTACAGCAGAACTAGCTTTTAACACACAAACCAACAATCATTTTGAATTTAGCTTCTTCTTTGGTCCAAACCAATACAAGACGTTAAAAGCAGAAGGTAATAACTACGAAAAGATTATCAATATGGGCTGGGGCCCTATGGGCTGGATCAACAGATTCATCACTGTCCCATTGTTTGACTTTTTAGATGGTTACCATATGAGCTATGGTATCGTTATTCTGATATTGACACTATTGTTAAAAGGAGCGATGTTCCCATTAACCCGCAAGTCATACCTTTCTATGGCTAAGATGCGTGTACTAAAACCACAGTTAGATCAGATTAAAGAGAAAGTCGGAGAAGACAACCCTATGCTATTGCAACAAGAACAGATGAAGCTCTACAAGCAAGCCGGAGTTAATCCATTAGGAGGCTGTCTACCGATGTTGTTGCAAATGCCATTCACACTTGCCTTCTTCTTTTTCTTCCCTAACTTGTTTGAATTAAGAGGCCAAAGCTTCCTATGGATGAAAGACTTATCTACATACGATACATTCATCACGTTTAGCCCGATCTTTGGCATCAACCATATATCACTAATGTGTGTGTTGATGACTGCAGTTACATTATTGACAACTTGGTATAACAACGCAACTTCGGGAGCGACTTCAGGAATGGGCAACCAAATGAAGTATATTGGTTATATCATGCCTTTGTTATTCTTCTTCATGTTGAACAGTTTCCCTTCTGGATTAAATTATTACTATTTCCTAGGGGCCTTATTCACATTCTTAACACAGTTCTTAATTCGTTCATCAATTGATGACGAAAAGATACTCGCTAAGCTTGAGGAGAATCAAAAAAATCCAAAGGCAGCCAAAAAGTCGTCATTCCAGGCAAAAATGGAAGAGATGATGAGACAGCAACAAGCTGCTCAGCACAACAAGAAAAAATAACATAAAAAAGAGAGGCATCTAAATTAGATGCCTCTCTTTTTATATAGTAAACTCTAAGCCTATTTTTCTGGTTTTTTAAATCCATCTTTCTCTGCGCGCTTGCCCATCTCTGCTACTCTTTTTTCAGTATCCGGATGTGAAGAGAATAACTTCTGCGTAAAGCTCTCCTTGCCGCCGCCAGACAACTCTACCAAACGCTCAAAAGCCATTGCCATATACCATGGATTAACGTTATTGGCTTTCAAAAACTGATACCCATATTCATCAGCCAGACTCTCTTGTTTACGGGAAAAACTCATATTGGCTACTTGCTCTCCCACTTCACCCAACTGCGAGTCAGAAAGCGCTCCTACAGCACCACCTTGAGAAGATACACCATCTTTCAATGCTGAAGTTAACAATGCCGTACGAAATGCATCTTTTGAATCCTGATTTTTAACATGGCCGATTTCATGTCCAATAACTCCCAATACCTCATTGTCCGTCATCGCTTCCATCAATCCAGCACATACACGTACGCTACCGTCTGCACAGGCAAAAGCATTCACGTCACGAACGAGATAAACCTTAAAGTTCAGTTGTTGTCCATCGTAATTACTCAACCCTGAAGTCAATTTGACTAAGCGTTGAGCCAGCTCATGATCCGCTGGTGCCACTGGATTGTTTTCATCCATCCAGTTGATATATTCTTTTGTATAAGCTATTACATCATCATTTGATAGCGTTGCTGCTTTTACGGCTTTTGCTGCTGAACCAATCGATTTGGTGTTAATTTTAATCTGTGCCTGTGCACCGTAAGCCCCCAATCCCATAAGTGCTACGGTCAACAATGTTTTAGTTACTTTCATATAAAATTTCGAATTTAACATTCCCGTCACAATAAACATACCAAAGGAATAGAACAGTCGAAAAAGTTTGGTACAACACTTCAATACCAAATATTACACAAAAGCACTATGTCCCGTAATGCTACGCCCAACAATCAGTGAATTAATCTCTTTAGTACCTTCGTAAGAATAAATAGCCTCCGCATCAGCTAAAAAACGGGCGACATTATATTCCAATAAAATACCGTTACCTCCCATCACCTCACGCGCACGGGACACGATATCACGTGTACGGAGTGTACAGAAGACCTTTGCCAACGAAGCATGCTCATCTTTGAGTTTACCTTCATCCTGTAGCTCCGACAGGCGGAATACCAAAGTCTGCATCGCAGTCAGATTAGACAACATTTCCACAAGGTGATTCTGAATCAACTGAAAGGCTGCAATAGGTTTGCCGAATTGCTCTCGCTCCAACGTATAAGCCAGTGCATTCTCATAGGCTCCGCGTGCGCAGCCCACCGCCATCCAGGCTACTCCAGCACGGGTCATCTGTAGCACCTTCGCTGTATCTTTGAAAGACTGTGCATAAGGCAACCTGTCAAATTCTGGCACCAAACAGTTAGTCATTGTAATCAGACCATTCTGAACAATCCGCAGCGCCATCTTTCCTTTAATCTTTTCAACCGAAAACCCAGGATTCTCTTTCCTCACAATAAAACCCTTGACCTGATTATCGTCCACATCTCTCGCCCAGATGATGGTAATATCCGAGAAAGTCGAGTTCCCAATCCACTTCTTTTGCCCGTTCAACACCCAGCCTTCATCCGTACGTTTGCACGTAGTCGTCAACCCTCCTGCTGTTGCAGACCCCACTTCAGGCTCCGTCAGTCCAAATGCCCCAATTATTTTTAATTGCTGCATCTTCGGCAACCACTCTTCTTTCTGCACATCTGACCCGCACATATATATAGATCCCATTGCCAGTCCACTCTGTACCCCTAAGAAAGTAGCAATCGAAGGATCTATACGACCAAATTCACTGGCAATGATTCCATCCATCAACGAGGTTCCTCCAGCACAGCCATAACCTTTATAGACATAACCACATACGTTCAATTCGGCCAACTTAGGTATAATCTCAAAAGGGAACTCATCATGCAACCAATAATTATTTACGATAGGCTTTACCTCCGCCTCTAAAAATGTCCGTATCCGTAGTTGTAAAGCCCGGTCTTCTGCCGAAAGCTTATCTTCAATCCCATAGAAATCAGCATTGATGGGTGGAGGGTCCTTCTTCTTTTTATTTCCCGTCAACATTTTCATTGCCATTTGCAGTTGTTTTTCATCCATCTTAGAAACAGCCTGCATGACTTCAGCAAGATCCACTTTTTTCGAAACCTTATCAATCTGCTCAAAATCAATCGATTTCATTAGTTTTATTATACGCTTTATCTTTCCTAACATATGCCTTCTTTATAGTCTAACAACATTTTTTACTTAAAATAGTTTTTTATTGTTGCATTTCAACAAAACAATACTATATTTGCATCCGAAATAAAAATCTATTTTATTTAACAGCTGTAAATCAGAATGTTATTGTTGATAAATAAAAATTTTTATTTTATGGGTTACCTTTTCAGGTTACCGGTATTAAAGGATATAAAACAAAGTTTGTTTCAATTAAATAGAAAATTAAAAGATGAAAAATTTATTCGCATTCGGATTTTTAGCATTAGCTTTAACAGTAGCTTCATGTGGTAACAACACTTCAAAAACTGAAGAAACTGCTGATTCTTTAAAAGGAATCGTTGATTCAACAGCTGGTGCTCTTACTGACTCAATCAACAAAGTTGCTGATTCAGCAAACAAAACTATCGATTCAACTGCACAAGTTATCGATTCTACTAAAAACGCTCAGTAATCCGAAAAAGAGTTAAAATACTCCTACAAAAGCCCGTGTTCTTAATGACACGGGCTTTTTTATTATCCTTTAATTGCTAAAAAAGTAACTGTTTTTTGTACTTTTGCAGTACCTAAGATGGGCATGGTGATTACTTGTTTGACTTTAGAAATAGAAGAACAGCCCAGCTTATTTACTTTTGACTTATTAATTCCACAGAAAATGACATTATCAGCGTTAACGGCTGTTACTCCTATCGACGGACGATACCACAATGCCACTCAAGAATTATCCCCTTATTTTTCGGAGTTCTCTTTAATCAAACACCGTGTTTTGGTAGAAGTGGAGTACTTCATTGCTTTGGCACAATCCGGAATTCCACAATTAGCACATTTTGATGGCTCTTTAAATGAAAAACTACGTAAGATATACGAAGAGTTCACCCTTGAGGATGCCCAATGGATTAAAGATACGGAGAAAGTGACCAACCATGATGTTAAAGCTGTAGAGTACTTTCTAAAAAATGAATTCGAGAAACTAGGGTTACACGATTCTTTAGAATTTATACATTTTGGATTGACATCACAGGACATTAATAATACGGCTATCCCATACGCTTGGAAAGAAGCATTAAATCAAGTGTACTTACCAGGAATACAATCCGTAATCAACGAACTTAAAAAACTATCTGAAGAATGGAGCGATGTTGCTATGCTAGCACGTACACATGGCCAACCTGCTTCCCCTACCCGACTGGGCAAAGAGATTAAAGTTTTTGTAGAACGTCTGGAAAAACAAGTTAATCTACTCCAAAGTGTACCTCACTCGGCAAAATTCGGTGGTGCAACAGGCAACTTTAACGCACATTTTGTTGCTTATCCCACTCACGATTGGGTTGCTTTTGGAAATGCATTTGTCAATGAACAACTAGGACTAGACCGCTCACAGACAACGACCCAAATCGAACACTACGATAATTTTGCGGCAAGTTGTGATGCGTTGAAGCGAATAAACAATATTCTTATCGATCTGTGCAGAGATATATGGACCTATATCTCGATGGACTATTTCAAACAGAAGATTACTGCTGGTCAAATTGGATCATCGGCTATGCCGCACAAAGTAAATCCTATTGATTTTGAAAATGCAGAAGGAAATCTAGGTTTGGCAAATACTCTATTCGAGCACCTATCCGCCAAATTGCCGATATCTAGGTTACAACGTGACCTTACAGATTCTACTGTATTGCGGAATATAGGCGTACCTCTAGCTCATACTATGATTGCAATCAAATCAAGCTTAAGGGGCTTAGGTAAACTAATCCTTAACGAATCTGCTCTTCAAAGAGACTTGGCAAATAACTGGGCTGTTGTCGCCGAAGCGATACAAACTATTTTACGTCGTGAAGGCTATCCAAAACCATATGAGGCACTAAAAGACTTGACTCGTACAAATACAGAAGTAACGCAAGAGACAATCGCTACATTTGTCGATGGCCTCAATGTGTCTGATATAGTCAAAGAAGAGATAAAAAATATCAGTCCGTCTAATTATACTGGGGTTTCGCTATAAATCTATCCTATGCTCCTCTCTTGAACCGTAAGGTTTTACGAAACAATGACGTGGATCATATAGATATAGATTATCTTTGAATCAATAAAACAGAAACAATGGCAACAATAAACGTATATACAGAAAGTACACCGAATCCAGCGACGATGAAGTTCTTGGTCAACAAGCTACTTATCAATGGTAGTGTGGACTATCCGGATAGAGAAAAAGCACAGGAATCTCCTTTTGCAAAGGAATTATTCAAATTCAATTTCGTAACCGGCGTATTCTTCGCAAGTAATTTTGTTACTGTTACAAAATCTGAAGATTCAGAATGGGGAGATATTGAAGCTATATTGAAAGATTTCGTAAAAGGTGCAGTAGAGTCTGAGTTGAAGGTACAAGAAGTAGTGAGCGACGAAGACGTTTCTTTTGAAGGAACAGAGACAGAGATAAAAATCCAACAGGTTCTTCACGACTATGTTCGCCCTGCGGTAGAGCAAGACGGTGGTGCTATAGCCTATAAATCTTTTCAGGAAGGTATCGTTACAGTAGAGCTGAGAGGTTCATGCAGTGGATGTCCTTCTTCTACTATCACGCTTAAAGCGGGTATTGAAGGACTTTTAAAACGTATGGTCCCTGAAGTGGAAGAGGTCGTTGCCGAAGCAATGTAAGCAAAAACGAATTCCTATAGTAGAAAGAGCGCTCCATGAATTGACTTGGAGCGCTCTTTTCATATCACCTCCAAAAGCCAACAGTTTTTTTTCTTCTTGAAAATGAGTATTTTTAAGAAAAAGTGTAGAACAACCTCCTATTATGAAAAGTGCAATTTTATTTTTGTTAACGACGCTTCTATTTATCCGCTGTACCAGCAATACAGAAGTAGATCTCATTGTACACAATGCGAGAGTATACAGCGTAGACTCTTCTTTCAGCATGCATGAAGCATTTGCTGTAAAGAATGGTATTTTCATTGACATCGGTAGCTCAAAAGACATTTTGAAACGCTATAAGGCCAAAGAAACTATCGACGCCCATCAATCCCCTGTTTACCCTGGTTTCTACGATGCCCATGCCCACTATTTTGAGTTGGCTAACCTATTTCAGGAGGTCGACCTCAACGGCACAAAATCCATAGAAGAACTCATTGACAGGTTACAGCAGTATAAACACAAAAATCCAGATAAAAAATGGATCATAGGTGGTGGCTGGGACCAAAATCTCTGGCCGGGTAAGGCTTTTCCAACAAAAGATAGTTTAGATAAATACTTTCCAGACATCCCCATTTATCTCTCTCGCATCGATTACCATGCGGCTTTGGTCAACTCTGCGGCCTTACGGATAGCCCATCTGGATACGGTATTTGATGTGCAGGGCGGAGTTATCTCCAAGGATGCTCATGGTAAGCCTGATGGCTTACTCATAGACAATGCTATGCCCTTAATCAGCAAATACCTCCCCAAGCACGACGAACAGAGTACACTCCGTTTCCTGCAACAAGCACAGGACTCACTTGTAGCAGTAGGTTTGACCAGTATCGTTGATGCCGGCCTTAATGACGAAGAACTTGACTACCTTAAGACATTTTATGCCAAGGGGCAACTCAAAATCAGGGATTATGCGATGATCCTTGCTGACCCTTCACAGATAGACCGATATATCAAAGAAGACATCTTCGAAAGTGACCGGTTGAACATAAGATCGATCAAACTATTAGCAGACGGTGCACTTGGATCTCGGGGAGCCTGCCTTTTAGAACACTACCATGATGCGCCTACCAAAGGCTTTTTATTGCATACAGAAGAGCAGTTTGACCAAACCATCAAAAAGCTGGCCGACAGCAAGTTTCAAGTGAATACCCATGCGATAGGTGATTCGGCCAATCGCTTGATACTGGACGTATACGGCAAATATCTTACGGACAACAAAGCAAGAAGATGGCGTATCGAACATGCACAAATAATCGCGCCAAACGACTTTGCTAAATTCAACAAGTTTCATATCATTCCTTCGATACAGCCCACACACGCGACATCTGATATGTACTGGGCTCCACAAAGACTAGGCGACGAAAGAATCAAAGGAGCTTACGCCTATAAAGATTTATTAAAACAATATGGCAAAGTAGCGATAGGATCTGATTTCCCCATTGAACATTTCAACCCATTATATGGTTTCCATGCAGCCATTGCCCGCGTAGATAATTCAGGGTATCCGGCAGGAGGTTTTCAAATGGAGAATGCCCTTAGCCGAGAAGAGGCTTTAAGAGGAATGACCATATGGGCCGCTTTTTCTTGCTTTGAGGAAAAGAAAAGAGGTTCGATTGAAAAAGGTAAAGATGCCGACTTTGTGCTATTGGAAAAGGATATCATGGAGATTCCGGTAGAAGATATCCGTAAAGTAAAAACACTACGCACAGTGATTGGAGGCGAGACTGTATTTCATCGGGCTGCCCGCTAAACTTTCAGCGACACGATATGGCATAAAAAAAGGGATAACTCTGATCTAGTTATCCCTTTTTTATATAATGATTGGCTATTATTGCATATCGAACAAATGTTTCTCTGCGTGATATGAAGAACGAACCAATGGTCCAGACTCCACATATTTAAAGCCCATTTTCAGACCAATTTCTTTATATTTATCGAATTGAGCTGGAGTAATCCAATCAACGACCGGATGGTGCGCTTTTGTTGGCTGTAAATACTGTCCTAGCGTCAAGATATGCACTCCCACGTTATACAGGTCTTGCATTGCCTCTATCACATCTTCTTCCGTTTCTCCCAGTCCTAACATAATGCCAGACTTTGTGCGTAATCCTGCTTCCGAAATACGGCGCAAACACTCCAAAGAACGGTCATACTTTGCCTGTATACGTACTTCTCTAGTTAAACGACGAACAGTTTCTAAGTTGTGGGATACCACTTCTGGACGCACTGCAATGACACGGTCCAAATTGTCCCATTGACCTTTGAAATCGGGCAATAAGGTCTCTAATGTCGTTTCTGGACTCTCTCTACGTATTGCTTCAATAGTCTCTGCCCAGATAATAGAACCACCATCTTTCAGATCATCCCGGTCTACCGAAGTAATCACACAGTGTTTTACCCCCATCAGTTTAACAGAAGTAGCAACACGATTCGGCTCATCCACATCCACCGGAAGAGGTCTTCCTGTAGCTACCGCACAAAACGAACAAGAGCGTGTACAGATATTACCTAGAATCATAAAGGTAGCTGTACCTGCCCCCCAACACTCGCCCATATTCGGGCAATTCCCACTTTCACAAATCGTATGAAGCTTATGCTCATCCACTAAGCTACGCACATGCCTATATTCTTTCCCTACGGGAAGCTTTACACGTAACCAATCTGGTTTACGCTGCGTCTGATTCACGGGTATAACAGGTAATTCTATCATAGCACAAAGATAAATATTATTCGTTGAATCTAACAGACAAGATTTGTTAGTCTTGTATCATATTCGTTTTAAATAAAAAACCCCTTGGATAAAACTCCAAGGGGCTTAATCTTTTTAACTCGTGCAGCTATTACAGTTGGAAACCTATACCAAATGACAATACACGGTTAGAGAATTTATTATCAGATCCACTTACGTTTGATAAGTTTGTTAACCCTAATCCATAGCCTGCATTAATTAACAAACCATTAGACATCTTGTAACCTAACATAAAGTTCAAACCTGCATCTACAACTTTCATTTGGTCTTCTTTTGACCCGAATTTGATATCCTCTTTACCACTTTTACCACCTTCCCATTGTCCAGCGGAAGTAGCTACATCCCATTTATTCTTTCCAGACAAGTTGAATCCAACATAGGGACCTGCTCCTAAAAACACTGATCCTGAAGCACCAGTAGGGATATAATACACAGCATTTACTGGTACCTCAAGAGACATAATAGAAGTTTTATTAGTAATCTCTCCCTTAATTCCACCAACAGTTTCTGACTCATTAAATTTCATCCCTTTATTCTGCAATGAAACCCCAGGTTGAATAGAAAACTGTGGTGCTACTGGTAAATCAGCAAAACCTGTTACATAAAATCCTGTGTTATTTTTAGCATTGTCAAAATTCGACATTTTTGCCAAGTTAACACCTGCTTTGATACCATAACTTACTTGTGCTTGTGCACCAGCAGCCATTAATAATGCTGCTCCTAATGATAGTAAAACTTTTTTCATAATCAATCGTTTTAATTTTTTTTTATATGAGCTGTACATCAGCCCTATCATTCTCTATTACTCAAATTTGATACCAAATTTAAATCCCAACATCAGGAGGTTAACACACTATCCGAATCCTCCCCTCTCTATCTCTCTTGGAGGCACTTAACGCATAAAAAAGTAAATATATTTCTACAAAAAAACAGCTACCATCCTTATGTCCCCTACTTCCCCCTGTACGATTGTCATGTCATTAAAAAAGGTTTTTATAATTAATTTTGCATTTTCAATTTTTAAGTTTACTTTTGCATGCCCGGTGAGGGTAAAGGGTCGGATGGCCGAGTGGCTAGGCTGAGGTCTGCAAAACCTCCTACAGCGG
>JBEBQJ010000144.1:0-12037 GCA_040395455.1 Sphingobacterium yanglingense
TTTGAGTTTTTATGAACCAATGGAATGTGAAATGCCAATACGATAAGTTTATCTTTTGGTACAAACTTTAGATTGTTCTCTACAAAGTCAAGCTGGTCTTTTCTGAAACCACCGAGATAGCCTTTGCCAGTACGCGGGTTGGGGTAGATAATATTGTCTAAAATAATGAAATGGGCATTTCCGTAATTGAAAGAATAGTTGTTCGGGCCGAAGTTGAGCTCAAAACTCTCGTCGGAAAGGGAATCGCTCACGACATCATAATTCATATCGTGATTTCCCATTACATTGTACCAAGGTAAACCGAGGCTGCCGACAGTCTCCTTGTAGGGCTGGTGCAAGGTCAGGTCATCGCCGACCAGGTCTCCTAGACTGATACCAAATCGGAAGGCATTCTTATCCGCGATATCATCTATGATACCTTGTTTGAAAAAATCGAGTTCTTCTCTGGTATAAGCCTGAGGGTCTCCAAAAATCAATGCTTTGAATTCGGTAGGCTCAGCTTGTGGATACACAGGAAAATCGAGTGATTTTGGCAGCTTTCCGGTTGCATCGGCTGTCGTGTACTTTAACTTCGGTGAACCTAGAGGTTTGTGAAGATAATAAAAAAGAGGATGATTATGTTGATCTAGCGGAAATACGTAGTCTTTGGGTTTGATTACAAAAATGATATTGTCATTATCGACAGGAAGGGTATAATTTCCGTTGTGGTCTGTTTGGACTACCTCTCTCCCATTACTGACGCTAATGTCTGCGAGGCCTTTTTCGTTCTTCTCCTTTTTTCCGTTTTTATTAATATCAATAAAAACAGTTCCCTTTGCCAACTCCTGTGCCTGTACAATACTGGCAGAAAGTAGCGTGCTAACCAATAAAATCTTGATGTTCATATAAAATAATTCGTTTCCCAAAAATAGCTTTAAGAAACGAATTACCCTTTAACTCTCTATTAAGTAAATGTTAAGTATAGTGATTACTGACTTTGATTCTTGCGCTGTGTATACAGGTCGATCACAAAATCTAATTGTTGGCTTTGATTTAGATTGGAGTTATCTAAAATAATGGCGTCTTCGGCCTGTCTCAATGGGCTCTCTTCGCGCGTGCTATCGATATGGTCGCGACGTGCCAAATTGGCCTTGACCTCTTCCATGCTCACGGTCTCGCCTTTGGCGGCCAGCTCGGCATAGCGTCGCTCGGCACGTACATCGACATTGGCGGTCATAAATATTTTTAAATCGGCATCTGGAAATACGGTCGTACCTATATCACGTCCATCCATTACGATATTACGTTTCTTTCCTAAGGCTTGCTGCTGGGCTACCATCGCTCTTCGGACTTCTTTGATGGCGCTTACCTCGCTGACATTGTCCGATACCTCCATCTTACGAATGGCTTCGGAAACATCCTCATCGTTTAGAAAAATGCGAACCTGATCAGTGCTGGGTACAAAGTCGATATGGATCTGGTCTAAGGCCTGCAATACGGCGGCAGAATCTGTACAGTCTATTTTATTGCGCATAAAATATAAGGTAACTGCCCGATACATCGCACCGCTATCGACAAAAACAAAGTTTAAACTCTTTGCCAGCGCTTTTGCCACGGTACTCTTACCACAGGAAGAAAAGCCGTCTATCGCTATAATAAAGTTATCTCTTGCCATCTTAAACTAACTGTTACCTCCGATCAATACGCCTGGCTTATTTACGATTGGCACCTTCGATAAATTTTCGTCGACAATACTCTCGGGTAGAAAGATGTACTTCTTATCGAAGATAGTGTCTTCTATGTAATAGCTCAACCAATATTCATTGGTCAATCCGAATACCTGTTGATCAATTGCTTCTATACGAATCGAGCTGCTGGCAGCTATATCGCCAAGAAAATGTCTTAGTGTAGTAGTCTTTACTTCGCGCTCTTCTTGCAGACCGTACCCTTTGGACGTTACAAAAACATTTCTCAATGGGACTTCTTTCTCGTTTACCAAATATACATTCCACGATTTCTGAATGGGGGAATCACTTTCTAACACCACGGCGATAGAAATATCTTCCACTATATTAGCCGGCAAATCTTTCTTCATCTTCTTCTACTTCTTTTTTGTCGTAGCTTTCTTAGCCGCAGGCTTTTTGGCTGCAGGTTTCTTTGCTACTTTTTTCGTTGCTTTTGCGGCTTTAGGGTCTTCCGCGGCCCACTTTAAGACATCTTCGTAGGTAATCGCAGAGATATCTGTTGCTTTAGGTATTTTTAAATTTTGCTTACCGAAGCGGATAAATGGTCCCCATCTTCCGTTTTCGATTTGCGCATCAGGGTTTTCGTCAAATACACGGATAACCTTCTCGATGTCTTTTTGGCGTTTCTCCTTAATGATATCTATAGCCTGCTCTTCGGTAACGTCGAGCGGATCTAATCCTTTTGGCAAGGAATAAAATGCTGATTTGTGTTTAATATAAGGTCCGAACCTTCCGATTGCTACGCTCATCTCAACCTCTTCAAATACGCCTACTTTCTTTGGAAGCTTAAACAACTCCATGGCATCTTCGAAAGTAATGGTTTCGATCATCTGCCCTTTACGAAGAGAGGCAAAACGTGGCTTTTCTTCGTCGTCGGCAGAACCTATCTGAACTAATGGACCAAAGCGTCCAACGCGAACACTAACGGGCTTACCGCTCTCGGGATCAACGCCTAACTCGCGTTCATTGTTTGCTCTTTCGGCGTTTTCTAAAGTATCTTCGACCTCGTGGTGGAAGGGACGGTAGAAGGCTTCCAACATATCGGTCCACGCTTTGCTGCCTTGTGCAATCTCGTCAAATTCTTTTTCGACGCTGGCGGTAAAATGAAAGTCTACGATATCCTTAAAATGCTCGACCAAGAAGTCATTAACAAGTACGCCGATATCTGTTGGGAACAATTTATTGCGCTCCACACCAGTCATCTCCGTCTTCAACACCTCAGTGATATCGCTACCGCTCAGTTTTAAGACATTGTAATCACGGGGTTTGCCATCACGGTCTTCTTTTATAACGTAGCCTCTATTTTGAATCGTAGAAATAGTAGGTGCATAGGTAGATGGTCTTCCTATCCCCAATTCTTCTAATTTCTTGACCAAGGAAGCCTCTGTATATCTGGCTGGAGGTCTAGAGAAACGCTCCGTAGCAGTCATCTCATTCAAAATCAAAGATTGCCCTTTCTCTAATGGCGGTAGTAAGGTATTGTCCGCATCACCATCGACAGTAACATCATTCTCCTCATCGGTAGATTCCATATATACCTTTAAGAAACCGTCGAAACGCATAATCTCGCCGGTTGCAGTAAGCTCTTCTTTGCGTGTGGAGATACTAATTTTTGCTACGGTCTTCTCAAACTCGGCCTCGCTCATCTGTGAGGCAATGGCGCGTTTCCATATCAACTCATATAAGCGACGTTCGGATGCGTCTCCATCTACAGTGTGCTCGGAGAAATAGGTCGGGCGGATGGCTTCGTGAGCCTCTTGTGCTCCTGCAGCCTTAGTTTTATATTTTCTTAGCTTATGGTATTTTTCGCCGTAAGCTTTGACAATTTCGTTTTGTGCTGCCTGTATCGCTGTATCGGACAAGTTGACCGAGTCAGTCCTCATATAGGTGATACGCCCAGCTTCGTACAGTCGCTGTGCAACCTGCATAGTGCGGGCTACGGAAAAGCCTAGTTTACGGCTGGCCTCTTGCTGTAAAGTAGAGGTTGTAAAAGGTGCAGCAGGATTTCTTTTTGCAGGCTTTTTCTCCAATGATGCGATTGTAAAATCTGCCGCTATGCTGTCCTTGAGGAAAGCAAATGCTTCTTCTTTTTTATCAAAACGCTGAGGTAGCTCTGCTTTAAAAAGCTCTTTGCCTTTGCCGGTATGAAATATGGCTACAATCTTAAAAGCGGCTTCGGCATTAAACCTGTTGATCTCACGCTCGCGTTCGACGATAACACGTACAGCAACGGATTGAACACGTCCTGCGGAAAGTGAAGGTTTTACTTTACGCCATAGTACCGGAGATAGTTCGAAGCCCACCAATCTATCCAAAACGCGGCGTGCCTGTTGTGCATGTACTAGGTTATAATCTATTTTACGTGGATTTTCGATGGCCTTTAAAATAGCAGGCTTGGTAATCTCGTGAAATACGATGCGCTTGGTTGCATCTTCCTTTAGTCCCAATGTTTCAAACAAGTGCCAAGAGATGGCCTCCCCCTCGCGGTCCTCATCGGATGCTAGCCATACGGTCTCTGCAGATTTAGCTAACTTCTTTAATTCACTGACTACAGCCTTCTTATCCGCCGGAACTTCATATTTTTGTTCAAACTTATTATCGGTATCGATAGCATCATCTGTCTTGACCAAATCTCGGATATGTCCGTAACTTGACTTCACCAAAAAATCACTCCCTAAATATCCTTCTATCGTTTTAGCCTTTGCAGGCGACTCCACTATCAATAAATTTTTAGCCATTAACTTTATAAGATTTCTGCAAATATTACTATTTCAAAATGGAATGACAATTATTTTTACTAATAATATTGTAAAAGTTTCTTATATCATCCAATGCCCAGACAAAACATCGAGCAGGTAGAAACAGGCAAAGACCACTGAGGCAATACCATTTGTCGTCATAAATGCGCGGTCTACCCGAGATAAATCAGAAGGACTTACAATACGATGTTGGTAGACCAAAAGTGCCCCATAGAATAATACGCCTATATAATAGAGTAGCCCCACTGCTGTCGAAAAGACCGGCAACAGAACGAAGATAAAAGACATCACGTGCAATACCTCGGATATGCGTAGCGCCTTCTTACCACCATAATTAGCAGGAATCGACTGCAGGTTATGAGCTCTATCAAATTCTTCGTCCTGCAACGCATATATGATGTCAAAACCACTCACCCAAGTCAGTACAGCTAGACCGTACCAAATTGGCACCAAACTGAATTGGCCTGTGACTGCTATATAGGCTCCTACTGGTGCTAAGCCTAAGCCCAAGCCTAAAACCAAATGGCACAACGGAGAAATACGCTTCATATGCGAGTAAAACAACACGACAAATAACGCTACGGGTGATAAAAACAAACACATAGGGTTAATGAAATAGGTTGCGGCGATAAATATCAAGCAATTTATTATGGTGAAGGTGAGCGCTGCTGAAGGACTGATCTTTCCGGCTGGAATATCCCGAACTGCTGTCCTGGGATTCAGGGCATCGATATCCCTATCCAAATACCGATTGAAGGCCATAGCGGCATTGCGGGCCGTGACCATACACAACAGCATCAACCCGAACAATTTCCAGTCAAACTGATAGTCTGTGGTGGATACAGCAAGAAAAAAACCGATTATAGCAAAGGGAAGTGCAAATATGCTATGCGCAAATAGCACCAATGACATGTATTTCTTCATAATTACGAAACAGGAGGAACCGTAAAATCTTGATTTATCTCGTCAATTTTTTCTAGTATGGGTTCAAGACCTACTTTATCTTCGGCAGATGTCAGGAATCGAGCGGGTACTTCTTCAAACCATTTAAGCAGTGCACGTTTGAATTTTGCCATATTCTGATCTGACTTAACGACAGACTGTTTGTCTGCTTTGGTAAAAATCAACATAAACGGCAGTCCCCTCTCTCCTAGCCAACAGCAAAAGTCTAAGTCTATCTTCTGTGGCTCGTGGCGGCTATCGATAAGCACGAAAATACATTGAAGATTTTCTCTACTTAACAGGTATTTGCGAATAAATTTCTCCCAGTCTGCTCTATTTTTCTTGGAAGTCTGGGCGTACCCATAGCCTGGTAAATCCACGAGATACCACGTGTCATTAATCGAAAAATGATTAATAAGCTGCGTTTTCCCTGGTCTCTGAGATGTTTTCGCTAAACCTTTCTTATTTGTCAACGCGTTGATTAAAGACGATTTACCAACATTAGAGCGTCCTATAAAAGCGTACTCTGGTAATGTAGGATCGGGTAATTTGTCGACGTGTGTATTACTACATACAAATTCTGCGGATTTGATAAGCATAAACAAAGGTAGAATTAATTTAAGAAATTAAGAAAAGGCTTTTCTGTTCATTCAAAAACCTGTGATAATTTTATTACTTTAGGCATTCGGAAAACCACTATGCTAGAAATACGAAATATTGTCAAACAATACGCCACCCATCGGGCGCTGGACGATGTGTCTTTATATATTCCTGAAGGGAAGATATTTGGTTTATTAGGTCCGAATGGTGCAGGGAAAACTTCACTGATACGGATTATCAACCAAATAACGGCTCCAGATTCTGGAGAGATCCTATTTAACAATGAGCCACTGTCCAGCCAACATATCGGACAGATAGGCTACCTCCCTGAAGAAAGGGGCTTGTATAAAAAGATGAAGGTCGGTGAACAAATGGTTTATTTGGCACAGCTTAAAGGCCTTAGTAAGCAGGATGCAAACAAACGATTAAACTATTGGTTTGAAAAATTGGAAATCGGCAGCTGGTGGAACAAGCGCATCGAGGACCTAAGTAAGGGAATGCAGCAAAAAGTGCAGT
Source organism: Sphingobacterium yanglingense (assembly GCA_040395455.1). Lineage (GTDB taxonomy): Bacteria > Bacteroidota > Bacteroidia > Sphingobacteriales > Sphingobacteriaceae > Sphingobacterium > Sphingobacterium yanglingense_A. The sequence continues at coordinate 6,542 of JBEBQJ010000144.1, forward strand.
TTGTAGCGACGGTATTGCATGAGCCACAGTTAATCATATTGGATGAACCGTTCTCTGGCTTTGACCCGGTCAATGCACAGGTGATACAGGACGAAATACTGGAACTGAACAAAGCGGGCGCAACTATTATCTATTCTACCCACCGGATGGAAACGGTGGAGGAGCTCTGCGATAATATCGCACTAATCAATAGGTCTAAAAAGGTACTTGATGGCTCCGTAAAGGAAATCAAAAAGCAGTACAATAGCCAGACGTACCTCGTGGACTACCAGGGTCCTCAGCTATCGGATGGCCTGCTGGACAATGCGTCTCTATTTAAGATCGTAGCGCATAGCTCACACCAAAATGAAACGCAATTGAAAATCAAGCTTGCTGAGACGGTTACGTTAAACCAGGCTATCTATCACCTGCTGGACAAAATCCAGATTACGCAGATTAAGGAAATCATTCCTTCTATCCACGACATATTCATTGAAAAAGTATCTCAAAGCGCTGTAACGCATGCATAAAATAGCTCTAATCATACAACGTGAATACCTGACCCGAGTTAGGAAGCGTTCTTTTCTGCTGACCACTTTCCTGGTTCCACTATTTTTTATCGGGATGTATGTCGGTATTATATTTCTGACGAAGAAGAGTTTTGAGGAAACACATGCTGTGGTATATGTGATTGATCAAGAGGGAGCTATTGCCCCGAAACTTAAGTCTACAAAGAACATCACGTACATACATAGCAACAAAGCGCTACAAGAACAGCTGTCAGGCCTTAAGGATGAAGGGAACAATACGAGTATCCTGATTATCCCAAAAGATTTCCTCAACAACCCTGACGTGGATTTTATGGCCGCTAGTAAGCCGAATGTAAATACGCAGAATGAAATCAAGGGTAATCTGAGTGATATCATAAGGGATTATAAATATGAAAAACTGGGAATCAATATCGATAGCTTGCAGAATATCGACACTACGGTAGGAATCAATGCAAAAGAAGTGACAGCAGATGGAGAAACCAAAGATAGTAATACGGAAATAGCGATGGGTATCGCACTGGCGCTGTCTATTCTAGTGTATATTTCGCTGTTTCTATATGGCTCTCAGGTGATGCGGGGTATCATCGAAGAGAAAAGCAATCGGATCATCGAGGTAATAATCTCTTCGGTAAAGCCGTTTCAGCTGATGATGGGCAAGATAATCGGTATAGGTTTGGTTGGCCTTACACAATTTGTATTATGGGTTGTGCTCTCCTTTATGTTAGCAGGCGTAGCTTCAACTTTTTTCGTATCTAAAGCGGAACTGAGCGAACAGGTCATCGGCTCTAAGATGATGGAAAACAACGGTGAGCAGATGGCACAATCGGGCAATGGCCTAAATGGTATATCGCCGGAAGCTTGGGCAATGATACAGTCAGTCAACTTTACGGAAATCATCGTATGCTTCTTTATCTTTTTCCTTGGTGGCTACCTTATCTATAGTGCGCTATTCGCAGCGGTGGGTTCTGCGGTGGATAGCGAGACAGAGGCTTCTCAGTTTACGATGCCGATTACGATGCCACTCCTCCTTACGTATGCCCTTTCATTTGGGGTGCTCATGAACGATCCGCACGGCACTGTGGCGACCTGGCTGAGCTTTATTCCCTTCACCTCGCCCATAGCAATGTTGGTACGTATTCCATTTGGTGTGCCGTTATGGCAGATTGTCGTATCAGCACTCCTATTGATTGCGGGATTTGTCTTTACGACTTGGGTTGCGGCACGTATTTATCGTGTTGGAATTTTAATGTACGGTAAAAAGGCCAGCTACAAAGAGATTCTAAAGTGGTTTAGATATAAAAGTTAGTTATATTTGTCCCTCAAAATTAAATTTCAGCATTTATGCCTAAGCTTATCAATCTACGATCGTTTAAAAATTTCTTTGAATCCAGTTCAGGTGGAGGAATCCTCCTTTTTATCTGCGTTGTATTAGCACTAATAATAGCAAACTCTTTCTATGGAGAGGCACTGGCTAGTATATTAAACACATCTATAGGTTATGAGAACGCTACTATCGAACTGAAATATTCCATCAAACAATGGATAGATGATGGACTAATGGCGGTTTTCTTCTTATTGGTCGGTTTAGAAATAAAACGCGAATTGGTGGAGGGTGAGCTTGCTTCTCCCAAAAAGGCTGCATTGCCCATATTCGCCGCTATAGGCGGGGCACTTGTACCTGCTGCGATATATGCGCTATTGAACCACGACCAACCCACTGCACATGGCTGGGGAATCCCGATGGCGACGGATATTGCCTTCGCTCTGGCGGTTATTTCGCTGCTGGGAAACCGTGTGCCAGCTAGCCTTAAGGTGTTTCTAGCGGCGTTGGCTATTGTAGACGACCTACTCGCTATTTTGGTTATTGCGATATTTTATTCTAGCGCATTGCACTACACCTACCTTATGGTTGCGCTAGGGCTGTTCTTGCTCCAACTTCTTTTCAATAGATTGGGGGTAAAAAACCTGTTGTTCTATATTATCCCTGGAATAGTGATGTGGTACTTTATCCACCATTCGGGTATACATGCAACTATCGCTGGCGTATTGACAGCAATGACCATACCTACTACCCCGGATGACAAAGAGTCACCGCTGGAACGACTAGAGCATATACTGGCTAAACCGGTGAACTTTATCATCATCCCTCTATTTGCCTTTGCAAATACGGCGATCGTGCTGCACCAGGAGATGATCCAAGGTTTGACTTCTTCTATGGGGCTGGGAATTATCTTAGGTCTATTGGTGGGCAAATCGTTAGGTATACTATCGACCTGCTGGCTATGTGTCAAACTGGGAGTATCTTCCCTGCCTGAAGGTGCTGGGTGGAAACACATGTTTGGAGTTGGCCTATTAGGCGGAATTGGATTTACGATGTCAATCTTTGTAGCAATGCTTTCCTTTGACGATGCTGTGCATATTGAAGAGGCTAAACTAGCGGTATTGCTGACCTCTTGCGCAGCTGGTCTATTAGGCTATTTCTACCTGGTATTGCTGGGCAAACAAAACAAGCCGTTATAGTATTAGCGCTACAATCTAGATTTATATTCTTAGCATGTTTGTTTTTATAGAATATTATTGATTAAATTTAAAGTACTATTAATCATTAGTATAACATAAACTGAAAAAGCAATGAGTAAACTAGACGAAAAAGTAGCAGCATACGTTGCAGAAGCAAAAAAGTTAAAACTTGATCTTGATGAAAATCTTATCGCATCGGTGACAAAGGGATTAGGTCCATCTATTTACAAAGCTGATGCGGAGACAGTAGCTGCGTCGGATAAAGCTGAAATAGACCGCTTGAAAAAGAACTTCTTGGTCAACAAGCTTGGACTGAAAGATGATGCTAAGTTAGATGCCGCTATTGACGAAGCAATGGAAGCTATAGGCAAATCTAACAAGAACAAATATAGAGCCCTTGTGTATGCGCTATTAGTGAAAAAATTCAAAAAGGAATCTGTTTATAAATAGTCATAATAAAACGGGCGAAGGAAATTCCTTCGCCCGTTTTATTTTAATTGTCCGCCACGAAAAAGTGGGCCACGGTGTCTTCTTCCAGCGCTGATAAATCGACGTCCTTGCCTGTACGTTTCCAGGTCATGTGCGCATGTACCATCCTTCCACCCGAACGGATGGGGTCCAATGATTTCTGAAACAATATATCGCCATCAAAGTCCAACTTTCGGACATGGCGGCTCCCCTCCCAATTGGGAAAGAAGGAACTCTCGATATCGTAAACTACATGAGCGTTTCTATTGTCTATGGTATATCGGCCACTAAAAGCCAAATACCCCTTTATCCGTTGTTCGGCTTCTTCGGCAGAGACTTTCATCCGATCATCGGAAGAACACTTTAGGTGGTCTCGGTTGGAAATCTGCACGGCCATATACCCATCAGGACCATATAATAACAGTCCTTTAGGAGTTTTTCCAAAAGGAAAGGTAGAATCCAAACCATCTAAGGGAACTTCTATATAAGAAAGGAGCTCCCACGTCCCTATTATTTCATTTTTTATTGATGTCATTTTTGAGGTTGTTTCCTTTAACAACGCTTAAAGCTCCAAAATAGTTTGGCTGTAAAGTTGTATTTGTGTCATAAAACCTCAAATAATTACTACTTTTACACGTAAGCACGTACGTATATGATTCTATCACAAGTAGACACGGTTCAAGATATATCAAAAGAGGATTTTTTAAAAAAGTATTTTATTCCACAGCGCCCTGTCCTGATCAAGGGATATGCCCGCAAATGGAAAGATTTTGATAAATGGAGTCTGGATTATATCTACAGTCAGGTCGGCGAACAGGAAGTGGGACTCTATGATAACAAACCGGCAGATCCAAACAAAGCGACGGATGAACCGGTGACGTACATGCGGTTTAAAGATTATATCACACTCATCAAGAAGCAGCCCTCGGACTATCGGATTTTCTTCTATATCATTACAGACCACCTGCCCGAACTGTTGAAAAACTTCAGCTATCCGGATTTGGGATTCAAATATTTCAAACGCATTCCGACCTTGTTCTTCGGAGGAAGCGAAGCTCGTGTACTGATGCACTATGATGTAGACCTTGGGGATCTGTTGCACTTTCAGTTTGAGGGAAAAAAACGGGTGCTGCTATTTCCACCCGACCAATCGGCTTTTCTCTATAAGGTGCCTTTGTCGGTGCACACCGTTTACAATGTTGACTATGAAAACCCGGACTATGCCGAGTTTCCGGCCTTGCAATATGCCCAGGGCTATGAAATATTTATGGAACATGGGGACGCGTTGTTCATGCCGAGCGGATACTGGCATTTCAACCGTTACCTAGAAGCTGGCTTCTCTATAACACTGCGCTCGTTCCCAAGTAGCCCACGACGCTTGCTAAAAATGCTTAACGAGGTCTTTATCATACGCTATACCGATAAAATAATGCGTAAAATATGGAAGAAGAGGTGGGTAGAACGCAAACAGCGCAAAGCGTACCAAAGAAGCCAAGAGGCTTTAGAGAATTATTTAAAATAAATCATTATATAGTATACTTATGAATTGTCCATGCGGAAGCGAGCGGGATTTTGAGCACTGTTGTGCACTGTTACATAATGGCCAACAACGGGCCTCAACAGCCGAATTACTAATGCGTGCGCGATATAGTGCTTTTGCGGTAGGCAATATCGATTTTCTCTATAACAGCTTCCACCCTTCTACCCGTCGCTTTCAGAGCAAACAGGATATCAGGAGCTGGGCTACAGCTAATACCTGGGTATCACTAGAAATTGTGAAGTCGACTGTGCAGACGGTGGAATTCAGAGCGCACTATAAAGACGAAGATGGTGTAGCGCGTGTACACCATGAAAAATCGAATTTTAAAGAACTGCAGGGAAACTGGTACTATGTAGATGGTAGGTTAATAGACTGACACTTAACATAAACTTAATATGTGATTAATAAAAGACTAACAGTCCGTCGCTATATTTGTAT
>JBEBQJ010000145.1:0-11916 GCA_040395455.1 Sphingobacterium yanglingense
TCACACTAGCAGAACTAAAACTAACTTTCTGGTTAAAACTTTTTAGGTAGAATTTCTTTAACAACAGAAATTAATATTTTTATTTTTTTTTCTTCTACCCCGTTTTTGACAATGCTACTCTCTTCTTTGATAACTTCGATCACTAGTTCTATGAGGTCATATTTTGGTTTTGGAAAGTTCAAGAGTTCGGAGCTAGATTCATAACCAAATGCATTGGTCAAAAGCGCTATATGTCTTGTCGAATACTTATGTCTTTCTATTAGACTTTCAACATTTCCTACAAAACTGCTTACAACGCCCATTTTCTTGGACAGTTCCTTCTGTGACCATTTTTTATTATCCCTTAGTTTTTTAATATGTAGTATTAGTAAATAATCAAAATGTGAGATTTCATACTTAATGATTTCAGAAAATTGCTTCATTGCGGAAAAATATTAAACCAACATGTTGGAGTGTTAAATTAAATTGTTACCTTTGTTATAGTTATTAAGCGATTAAATGGAATATGGTAAATACCTAATTCCTTTACGATTGTCACTTACGCACGAAAGCCGTCAATTTTCCACGTAGGTCGATAAGGGATTCGCTTTCCATTGATTTTTGTATCTTTGTATACTTTTCAATGGAGCGAATTTCCTATCAGTCTTTGTGGGGCTAAGATTTCGGTCTTAGAGGCTCTTGACGGCGCCGCGTGCAAAGCTTGGAAGTTCGCTCCTTTTGCTTTTCCAAGTATTCGTGAGTGCCTTTCGTTTCATAAACTTTATAAATTATGAGAACGAATTTTGAAACCAACAAACATCATTCAAAACCGATATCCCATCGGTCGTCATGGTATTCCCAATCTTTGCATTTAAAGAACGTCCCGGTATCACCGGAGTAAGCTTTGTCAAGACATTACAGACAGAAACGGGATGCTAATAATCACACTAGCTATGTAAAAAAGCGCTACGGTCGGACGTAACCGATTAGCTCTATTATACAATCAGCCCCCTATAGCGTCTGTAATCCGACCTCATACATGAAAACAGTTAGTTCATATAGATCAAGAGAATCAGTTTGTCTTATTGTTTCGAAGCTTAAAGATAGCACAGATTTTATTGCCTATCAACTAAAATGCTTTGTATAGATATTGTTTGTCAATATCTAAGGAGGTCGGTAGTTTATTTATTTCGTGAATGGATGGTATAGAAACCGATTATAAACCAATATTAACCGTAAGATCCATTCAGAAATCGCACTAGATTTTTGAATCTGCAATGGTGTACTGCTATTGCATAATGTAACCGAAAAATGAAGAATTTTTTAAGGGGTGGGAGAGAACTGCCCCAAAGGCTCATCGAAGATAGTCTTATAAATAGATTGCTTCGTAGCGAAGCTCCTCGCAAAGACGGGAGGATAGTGAGGCATATAGCTCATAGCCTTCGGCCTAAAGCATTTTTAATAATATTCTGTGTGTTGTTTAGTAGCCATTTGGTTTCTCCTGCTTCTGGGCAGGAGGCCACTGGCCTCAATAATGTGCAACCACTTATGATAGGGGATACCATACCTGAAGAATTATGGGATATGCCGCTAGCGATTGTTAATCACCCTGATCAACGAAAATCGATCACACTTAGAGAGTTTCAAGATAGTGATCTTATTGTGTTAGATTTTTGGGCAACATACTGTAAGCCTTGTATACAATCTGTCAATAAACTATTGGTCATTCAGAGCGAACTATCAGAACATGACATTACTGTACTGCCAGTTTTAGTCTATGATGATGGACATCGCGTGCTATCTCTTATGAAAGATAATAATTGGACAGTACCATCTGTCGTAAAGGATACTGTATTGAATAAACAGGCTTTTTACAATTACCTTACAGGATTCGGTGTTGTGTGGATACAGGATAATAAACTATTAGCAGTGCCAGAGGCTAAAGCGGTTACACTTGAGAATGTTTTAAAAGCGATCAATAGAGAGCCTCTCGCTATTAAAAACAGACTAGGATATCCGTTACTATCAAGAGAAAGGGAGGTGCTATGAAAAGTATAGCTACTTTAATTGTTTTCTTTCTTCATACTCTTTCTTTGTTTAGTCAGACATTTATTTCAGGAACTATAAAGAAACAAGAAGATCTCAAAGAAATGGGCGCAGTCAGTGTTAAATCTGTGAGAACTTCAAGTTCGGTGTATACAGATAATAATGGTATGTTCAAAATACCGATAGATCAACTACCAGATACCCTTGTTGTATCGAGTGTTGGATATATAACAGAGCGTATCATAGTCCGTACGATAACCGATCGCTTTATTGTTTTGCTGAAAAAAGACGATAATGTATTGGAGGAAGTCTATGTCAGTACCGGTTATTCTAGGCTGCCTAAAGAACGCGCTACAGGTTCATTTGAATATATAGATCAAAAACTGATTAACAGGAGTATAGGACCAGATATACTTTCCCGACTAGAAGGAGTGACGACAGGTGTACAGTTTGTGGTACCTGGAGGAACAGAAGCAAAAGACATACGCGTACGTGGCGTTAGTACAATCGAGTCCAATGAAGTGCCTCTTGTCGTTTTGGACAATTTCCCTTATGAAGGTGATCTTCGAAATATTAATCCGAATGATATAGAGAGTATTACAATATTGAAGGATGCTTCAGCGGCCTCGATATGGGGAGCTAGGGCAGGCAATGGTGTGATTGTAATCACGACTAAACAAGGTAAGTATGGTCAGAATACAGCTTTCTCCTTTAATAGTAATATAACACAGGTCAATAAGCCCGATCTTTTTTACACCAAGGATCGCTTGCCAAGTTCTACAGTCATGGAAATAGAAAAAGAGGTCTATGAATCTAATGGCTTTGCGATAGCTAATAGGACTGCATTGCCCGCATATGTTGAGTTATTGATCAAGAGAAAGGAAGGAAATATATCCGAAGCTGAATTTCAAAAAACAGAAGCAATGATGAGGCAGACAGAGATAGGAGAGCAGGCTGTGGATTATTTATATCGTAATGCGACAAATCAACAATATACCTTGACTGCTAATGGTGGCTCTGATAAATACCGTTTCTATTTGTCAAGTAACTATAATAAGCAGTTGGGAGCGCTGAGAGGAGATGATGATAGCCGATTTACAATCAAATCGCAGAATGCTTTTAGATTCAATAATCGATTTGAAATATCTTCAGGCATCACCTATTCTAGATTGGTAGCCAACAAAAATGGTCTTGGTATTAAAGATATGTCGGGGGGAAGCTTTATAAATAATCAGTATCTAAGACTGAAAGATGAAAACGGGCGGGCTTTGCCAATTGTTAAAAATTATAGGCTGGCTTATGTCGAACAGGCTGAACAGAACAATCTACTGGATTGGTTTTATAGACCATTGGATGAGGTCCGTCTTGCGGACAATAACTCCTTACAAAGTGAAATAATGATTTCGATGGAAGGAAAGTACTCACTATTTAAAGGAGTCGATATCCGACCTCAGTATCAGTTTATAAGAGGCGCTTCATCTGCTGAAACATTTTATAATAAGGAAAGCTATTATGCTCGCGATTTGATCAATCGTTTTACACAACCAGATGGTAGTCGTATTATACCTTTAGGAGGTGTTTACTTTAAAGATAACCCTACAGAAAGCAGGTCTCAATTTGTAAGGATGAATATCGATATCGCTCAACAGGTAGGTGCTCATGATATCAATGTTTTATTAGGTACTGAAATGAGACAATCCATTTTGGATGGATATCAGGGGTATCGTTTGTTTGGCTTTAATTCAGATTTATATACTGGCGTAAATCTTTTTGATTATACAAAAGCGTATCCGACAAGGCCACAGGGTAGTAGTAGAGTTCCTACAGTTGCAGCAAGACGACAGCAACAAACTGATCGATATCTATCCCACTATGGCAATATGGGATACAGTTATAGAAATCGCTATTATATATCTGGAAGTGCTCGTTGGGATGGCTCTAATTTATTTGGAGTAAAATCGAATCAAAAAGGAAAATTGCTATGGTCATTGGGAATGAACTGGGACCTTAAAAAAGAAGATTTTCTCACATGGGATTTTTTATCGACACTACGTTTGAGATCTACCTACGGTACTAGCGGTAATGTGAATAAAGATATCTCTCATTATCCAGTCATCAATATCTCTACTAATGATTATACGTATGAGACTACTGCTACGCTGACTAGTATCGGGAATCCTTCTCTTCGCTGGGAACAGGTAGCTACTTGGAATCTTGGGATAGATCTAGGGGTTTTAAAAGGTAAAGTCATAGCCTCCATAGAGGGATATCAAAAGAAAGCAAAGGATTTGATTGGTTCTGATTTTATGCCCCCGTCAACAGGACTCAAGGCTGATTACAAAATAAATTACGCGAATATGGAAACTAAAGGCGTGGATTTTAGACTGACAAGTCAAAATCTAAATGGTAGATTTAGATGGACTACTACAGCGATCTTCAACTATGTGACCAATAAGATTACCAATTATAATACAAAAGACGTAAGTGAAATTACGTATTACGTCGCAGAGACTCCGCCACCTGTTCGCGGCAAATCTCGAGACGTAATGTATGCCGTGCCATGGCATGGGCTGAGTGCAGAGAATGGTCGTCCCATAGTATATCTCGATGGAGAGCCTTCACAAGACTATGTAAGTTGGTATCGAAAGCAGACCCCTGCGGACCTATTGACTGTAGGATTGTCTGTTCCCCCTTATTATGGCTCATTAAGGAATGATTTTAATTGGAATCGGTTCAGTATAAGCTTCTTGTTGACCTGGAAAGCGGGACATAAATATAGAAGGAAATCTATGAGTTCTGGAGTTGAATATTATGGTATTTATCACATGGATTATTTTAATCGTTGGAAGCAGCCTGGTGACGAATTGAAAACAAATGTACCAGCAGCAACCAAATATGGACAAGATATAACATTAAGTGGCGTACCTTATGATTCTGGAGCGATTTTGATTGAACCTGCTGCTAGTTTAAGGGTACGAGATATCAACCTTTCTTACGATTATCCACTAGGACGAAATGCATCTTCAAAGAATAGGAATTTAAGGGTGCAAGCTTATGCTCGTAATGTAGGTCTACTGTGGAAGCAGTCAGGTTATGATATGGATCCAGACTATCCGAATGCTGAGTTTGCGGCATCTCCATCTTATTCGCTAGGTGTACAGCTTAATTTTTAAACCCGTAAATCATAAAATATGAAGACACAAGTTTTACAATTTTCGGTAGTCTTGCTACTGCTTATCGGTTTGCTCTCCTGCGGTAAGGATTTTCTAGAAGTAAAAAGAAAGAAAAGTGAGCGTACGCCAGTTTCATTGGAAGATTATGAAGCCTTGGCAAATTCCCTTAATACATTAAGTACGTCCTCTTCACACGAACTGGGGATGATTGGAGGAGACGAGTATTATGTAACCGATGGGCGGTTGACCACTCTAACTAATCCTTATCAACGGAATGGGTATGTATGGGCCCAAGAGGTATATGAGGGGGCTGATGTTAATGATTGGAATAGGGCTTATACCAGAATTTTATATAGTAATGTTATTTTATCTGGTATAGATAAAGTAAAAAACATTAATGACCAAGGGAAGGCAGATCAGATAAAAGCGCGAGCTCTTTTTAGTAGAGCGTCCAGTTATTACCAATTGACTCAATTGTTTGTTCCGCCAATAAATAGTGAGAATAAGGATTTGAAATACGGATTACCACTACGAACATTACCAGACGTAGAGATTGGTTTGAAGCGATCTTCAATTGCAGAAGTTTATAATCTGATTTTAACGGACCTGAATGCAGCGAAGGAGTTGTTTGATGATGCTACTCCCAAAAATAAGATGGCAGGTAGTAAAGCGGCAACTTATGCCCTACTTGCCAAAACTTACTTGCAGCTAGGGGACTATGAAAAAGCTTTTTTACATGCTGATCTATGTTTGGCAAGTAATAGCAGGCTGATAGATTTTAATGCTATTGATCGAACTCTAAGGTATCCTTTTGCAAATGATTACGGAGGATCTAACGTGGAAGTGATACATTACTCGTCAACATCCATTCCTGTAATACTCGGTAATAGATTTAATATAGATCGTTGGCTATATAATTCCTACGAATCCGATGATTTAAGATTACAAGCCTATTTTTATAAGGAGAGTGATAACCGGGTTACTTTTAAAGGCACTTATACAGGCGACTATAGTAACTTTACAGGGATAACTACTTCGGAGATGATTCTGGTTCGTGCAGAGACGAATGCTCGACTAAATAATCTTAAAGAGGCGTTGATAGATTTAAACTATCTTTTGAAAAATAGAACGTCGAAAAGTAGTTTTATACCGTTGATGCTTGATAATAGGAAAGAATTAATCGCCGAGATTCTATTAGAAAGGAGGAAAGAACTGCTAATGCGAGGTGTACGATGGGAAGATTTACGTAGACTCAACCGTGATCCTGAATATGCGGTATTGTTTACTAGAGAGATTGATGGTAAGAAATACGAGCTGCAACCGAATGATAAAAGGTATACATGGCCTTTGCCAGATGCCGAAGTCGAACTTCTGAAATTAACTCAAAATGAAAGATAAAAGGTTGGGTGGCGCAATACCACCCAACCTTTTTGAAATAATAGAATGTTTATTAATTTTTTTCTGGATGCCTTGCATAGCCATCATCCTCTGTATCTGCAAATACTGGAGCATTATTGTTAATGGCGTATTGGACAGTCTCATCTATTAAATCTGTAGCGTTTCCACTAAAGTTGGCCAAATCCAATCTGGCCATACAGATTTCAGATGTGTTGTCCAAAGCACATTCACTACTGCTAGATTGTGGTGGAGCAGAAGCCAATCCAGTAATACGAAGGTTTGCTGGATTTTGTCCTGCACTTGGGTTAATGAGTTCTACGGTGACCCATTGCGGGCTAGTTGCAGTAGTCTTAACCACCTCAATCGGTTCCATATTAACGTTTTTCATTACTTCTTTCGCAATTGCAATCGTACCGACCGCAAAGAAAGCCAAGATTAGAGTGAAGAGTAATGCCCTCACTTTTTGGTTTTTTCTCATAACATCTGTTATAAAATAAATTTCTTTACAACCTTCGCCACGAAGATTATAAACCAAAGTTAGCTGCGAAAGCAGGGAGCTTGGTTGTAATAATTTCCCCCTTCAGTTGTAAAAAATGGCCCGCGCTGGTTTATCACTGATATTGACTGGGCGCCACGCCATACTTATCCTTAAAGGCATTGCTGAAGGCAGGGATATCATGATAGTGCAGGGTGAAGGTGACTTCTTTTACACTGGAACCGCTTTTTAGCAGTAGGGCTGCTTCTTCTAGCCGTCTATCGCTGATATGCTGCGATAGGTTCTTGTCGTATAGCTTCTTATGGGCTTTGTGCAGGTGCTTTTGGCTAATCTTAAATTTGATGCTTAGTTCTCGGATGCTGGGTATCATGGTGTTGTTTTCTAAGCAGTGTTCGACATGTTGTCGTACAGCCTCTATTTTTTTGGCTAGGGGATGGATCAGTATTGGTTCGGGATTCTTCTGTTGCCTATGCAGGCTCTGCAAGCGCCCTACAGCAGCGTAGATATCGGTATCCTGTTGGATGCCTGCTATGTTGGGGTGCTCTAGTATGTAATAGAGTTCGGTGAGCATATCGGCCGTGATGGGGGCTGGCATACTACGGTATAGACGTTCTGGTAGCAGAATCTGTGGCATATCCGTTGCCGGCGGTATCTGGTAATCCCGATGTTTGTCCAGCCAGTCGGTCACGATAGTATACCCCACGATAAGGTGGCGTCCTGGGGGTACATAGCTCAAGAAGTCTCCACAATCGGCATAGATCTGATGCTGATAGCCTTCAGTCAGGAGGAGCCCATGGTCTGGTACTTCGTGAATGCCGTAGGCGCCTTGTAGCATGTACTGCCAGTGTATATCGGCATGCCTGATCGATACGGGTAGATATAGGGGTGCCTTGGCCTCGATCTCGATACAGTAAGGCAGGATGTACTTGCTCTTGTACCATTGTATACAGCACCAGCTATCATCGATATACCAGCTCTTGGCTTCGGCATAGCCCATAGGGTAGCTGTTACCTCGCGGTAGTTCGCGACTCTCTCGGGCATGGGGGTAGTAGCGCTGGGGCTGGACAATTAGACTTCGGATCATTACTGCTGGAGTTAGTTGCTCATTAACCGCCATGCGGAGGTATAGCACATGGCGGTATGAGATATTACTGTGATTTTAAGGTGAGCGATAGCTCGTACGTGTGGTCAATATGCTTCCAGCCAATCTTTTGGATTCGCTATCGGATGGTTTTTCGGGAGCACTGGCCTGCCCGTTTTGTGGGGACTCGTAGGCCGTTTCTGGTGTAAAAAGATGATTTTTCATTTTGTTAGGGTTTTAATTGTACTTAATAATGGACATGGTTCTGATGTCTCCTGTACGAATGTATTATTGAAGGCAGATGAAAAGAAGTAAATCTGAAGGATATTTCCTGGAGGTGCTTGGAGAAATTCTCGATGTGAAAAAATCCGTGTTTACGGGGCCTAATCGATGTTTTTGTTTTCCCGAGGGTAAAATAAAAATTCTGTCTGAAATCCTAAAAAGCCCTTTTGTAATCATAAAAAGGCTTCAGTGAGAGCGAGTTTGGGGATATATCATAGAAAAGAGTGATAGTGCTCATTTTTTGTACTAAGTTATTTGTATAAACTTGTGATTGACCTAAATACGAATACGATTATGAGACGATTTCTTTTTAAGTCTGTCAAAGACAGCATTAGTTCTATTGGCCGGTTCATGGCTTCTTTTTTCAGTTCTTGGTATGGGCATGTAGGGGCGCTGAGCATAATGATAGTATCTTCAGCCTTGCTGGTCACATTTTATACGACATCTCTTCCGGTATTAAGGTCGCTTACTATGGAGCGGCATGTGATGACTTTTTTGCTCAATATCCTACTGATGGTACCGCTTGTACTCGTAGTTGGAATGATGGTATATAGCTTGGATAGGAGCCCATATTGGAGCAGGTACAAAACGGGTAGATGGATATTTCAGCTCTCGATGTTGTGTCCCGTTCTGGGCGCAGTCGTACTGCATACGGTGCGCTGGGTCTATCTAGGGCTGTTTGATGAAGACCTGTTTGAGATAGGGTATATGGAGCGGGATTTTGTACTGGTGATGGTCTGTGTCCTATTGCAACAGGTGTATTATTTTGTATACGGTTTGCAGAAAGCAAGGGAGCTTCTTCAAACAGAGATTATAGAATTACGTGCTGAGCTATCGGCGAGTAAAGAGAAGACTGTCGAGTTAGAACAGGCAAACGAAAGGTTGGAAGGGGAGCTGGCAGAAGCAAAGGCCGAAATGGTGTCACAGCGTGCGGGATGTGGTGATTGTGCACTACACTTGATCTATGCCTGGAGCATACTGTCGGATATGGATAAGAAAATAGAAGTGAGCTTCGACAGTGTAAGATTTGTGAGTATGCCTGTGCGTTTTTTATCTAAAGTGTATATAGAGAAAGAGGATGGTGTCAAGTTGTTTTATGCCCTATTGGTTGATGGAAGGAAGGTGTTATTAGCTATTAGCGCGTTGTCGGCTTTGGAGAGTTTATGTCCATCCATATTGATGAAGAACAAATCAGATGAACTGATCAATGTGCTGTCGATACGTGCTGTGGAGACCAGAGACGATAGGTCATATCTTGATCTTTATGGTGACGAGAAAGTGGATGTCGGTAGGACATATTGGGAGCGCTTGCGTGTTTATCTGGATGAATTGGAACGTGCGATGAACAATGCAAAGGAGCTGTCGGAAAGGGGGCGGAATACGAAAGAAGAGGACGAATAATGCGTGAAAAATAACAGCTCCTTGCGGGTTGTTTTGCTGCAGCTAAGGCTGTAGTTTATCATAAACATCGCCTAGCGGTAGGCCGTAGTATTCGGCAAACTCGCGAAAAGTAAGCTCCTGATGTTTGAGCTTTCCATAGGCATCCTTGACTGTTTGGTAGCGTCTATAGGCCTGCCTAGGGCTGAGGTCTAATATGATTTCGACATCCTTGGGGTATATGCATAGTCTTGGTTTTTTGGACATAATGGCATGGGTAGAGAGGGCAGGGGCTAGGCAATATTAGGCCTGGCCGGGGCTGCCCATGATGAGACCATGATCCTCCTGTCAGCAAGATACCTCCCAATTGTTTACCATGAATGATTTACACAATGGCTCTGTATTGGAGAAAGTTAATAATACTGATGTAACGTAGTTCTTTAGTTATTGTTTTCACAACCGGAGCACAAGACACAGCGATTGGTCTCTTTTTGCAGAGATGACAGCCGCTAGAGCTACGGCGCCCGGTAGCTCTTTGGTACCTCTTCCGTACCTTTAGGGCGCCTTTTTAGTAGCTCTCCAGTACCTTTCTAGTACTTTGTTATTGAGTTGTTAGGTTAAGAAGTTAACGAATCATTCTGTCTCTTCCTGCTTCTTCCTGTCATATCCTGCCGTTTTGGACAGACCCCGTTGTTGGCTATTGCACCTTTGGATTGTCAACAAAAATTAAATATCATGGCAAAACAAAAGAGTTTTATCAAAATGCAAGGGAAGGTGGGAGACCTTTCTTTCAGCAAGAGCAGGACGCGTGGTTACGAAGTGCGTACACCTGGTGGAGCGGACAAGCAGCGGATCATGACCGATCCAAATTTTCAACGCACGAGGGAGAATATGGCCGAGTTCGGTTCGGCATCATCTGTCGCCAAGTTGATCCGCATACAGCTCAACAACCTAATGATGCGCTTTGGAGACAAGACGCTGCGCAATAGATTGACCTCTGTTGTGCATCGTATCCAGAAGGCAGACACTGTCAGTGCACGTGGCGAACGGGTATTCAAGCCTGAAAATTCATTACCTCTTAAAGGTTTGGAGTTCAATGTGAACAGTAGTTTGACGTTTATGATCGGTTTAAATCTTCCTGTCGCATTCGAACGTACTACGGGAGAGGTCTCTTTGGCGATTCCGGCATTCAATCCCCGGTCTACAGTGACATTGCTGCCTGGCGCTACACACATGCGCTTTACATTGGCCGCAGTAGAGCAGACTTTGGATCCGTTGGAGATACCGCGACCCGAGGTGATCGAAACAGATTACATTCCATTGATCGGCGAGCATCAAGCAGAGACACTGACGGTAAATGTCCCGGCAGATTCGACCAAAGTAATCTACATGATGATAGGTATCGATATGTATCAGCATGTCAATGAGGTCTACTATCCATTGATGGATAACCCGTACAATACGATGAGTATTGTCGATATAGACATACCGTGATTTAACAGTTAATTGTCCAGGATCAAGGCTTGATGATTAGCACAGGGTGGAAACAGGAATGGGCCTTCGGGCCCTTTCTCAAATCTCAATACCAATATCTAACTACTAAATACTAACAACAAAATACTAACAAAAATGGAAACACAAATAACAGCAAAACTAGGTTTTTATAATGTACAGAAAATCTATACTAACAATATTAAAGCATTTATAATAAGTTTATTGGTTTGCTTTATATTATCTTTTGCTTTACTATCAGAAATGCTCTCGGCGCTAGATCCAGCAGTCGGAGTGCTTGATCTGGGGATCCTTACGGTAGGTCTATTTGGCTTCGTTGTCGGGCTCGCCGCTATCCTCTGTAGCCTATGGTTGCAGGAGCTGCTATGGCAACCTTTTAAAACTTTCCGCAAGGACTTTCTTTCACATTTTAATCAATTGACATCATGGCAACAATGTATTCTTTATTTCTCGGTTTTCTTCTTACTGCTCTATGCAGTGATAGTGGCAGTGGGAGTAGTGATGTAAGGTCACTCAAGCCACAGCTGTCATTTTCCATGACGAGGACATACTTTTTTTCCGCAAAAAAGTAT
>JBEBQJ010000146.1:0-11906 GCA_040395455.1 Sphingobacterium yanglingense
ACTAAAGTAGGCGCATTAACGGCAATAGCAATTGCCTTATTATTTATCGGTTATAGTTTTTTGAGAGGAAATGACGTATTCAGTTCAGACAACATGTTCTACACAGATTATGACAACGTGGATGGTCTGGCTACATCAAAACCTGTGATGGTCAATGGCTATCAGATTGGCCGAGTCTCGAAGATGTCCCTCATGGATAATGGAAAGATCCGTACTGAGTTCAAAATCAAAAGCGACTATGACATCCCTTCCAACACCATTGCACGTATCGTTAGTGAAAGTATATTAGGTAGCAAAGTTATTGTTTTCGATATCGGAAACAGCAGTACAATGGCTAGAAATGGAGACCCTCTACAATCCGATGTACAGGCCAACCTTATGGAAAAGGTCGAACCGCTACAAAAGAAAATTGAAAATCTAGTGGTCAAATTGGACTCTGTACTAAGTGCGGTCAATACTGCATTGGACGATGAGTTCCAACGTGACTTTAAAAAGAGCTTACGTAGCATTTCGGTTTCTTTAAACAATATGGAAAACATAACCCATGATGTAGAAAACTTGATGGGATCAGAGCGTATTCGTCTAGCCAAAATCATGCAGAACTTAGAATCTATCACCAGCAACTTTAAAAACAACAATGAGAAGATAAATTCTATCTTAACCAATCTTGATAATCTTTCAGACGACCTCGCCAAAACTGAAATCAAAGCAACCATTGATAATGCACATCAAGCAATGAAAGATGTACAGGCGATAACCGGAAAAATAAATAAAGGAGAAGGTTCTATTGGTCTATTATTGAATGACGACCAGCTTTATGACAACCTCAACCAGGCTTCAGCCAATCTGAATGAGCTCGTGCATGACCTGAAAACAAATCCAGGCAAATATTTGAAAATTTCTATTTTTGGAAAAAAGGACACCAAATAATTAGATTATACCCCACAAAAAAAAGCCTTTCGATGCAATTGCATCGAAAGGCTTTTTTTATACTCCCTGTGTTCCTGTGTATTCTACAATATCCCGGTTTTCGGGGACGGATAGGCACGTCTTTTGTTATTACCTTTGTTAAAACTAATACAACATAATAACAATGGACAACACACCAGTAAAAAACAACGTTGAAGAAGGAAAAAGCATAGCAATTATATCCTACATCACGTTAATTGGATTAATCGCAGCTTTTGTGATGAACAAGGACAAAAACAACAGCTTTGCTAAATTCCATATCCGTCAAAACTTAGGATTATTAATTATCGGAGTAGTATCTGGCGTGTTTCGGATTATCCCTGTTGCTGGAGAAATAATAGGTATGGTAGTAGGTATCGCTTTACTAGTCCTTTGGATCATGGGGCTTATTTCAGCCATCAACGGTAATCAAAAAGAGCTTCCAGTCGTGGGACCTTTATTCCAGAAATGGTTCAGTACAATATAAAAAAAGGGATCCAATTGGATCCCTTTTTTTATACTAAAGTGTCTCTTTGAGCCAATCAAAAAACTCCCGTTGCCACACCTGTGCATTATGTCCAGACAGTACCCAGTGGTTTTCATCTGGCATATATACCAACCGACTTTTCACCCCCTTTAGTTGTGCTGCCTGAAACGCTTCTAAGCCCTGCCCTATTGGCACACGATAATCCTTACCTCCTTGGAATATCAATATAGGCGTATTCCATTTATCCACATGCTTGATCGGATTAAAATCGGTATAAGTCTTTTCATTTTTCTTATCCCAATACGCACCTCCCAAATCGTGGTTTGCAAAGAACAGTTCTTCTGTAGTACCGTACCAGGAAGTCATATCAAATAAACCACAATGCGAGATAAAGGACTTAAAGCGTCCCTCATGTACACCGGCCAACATAAAGACCGAATAACCGCCATAACTAGCACCGATAGCACCGATTCGGGACTTATCAACATAGCTCTCTTTCGAAAAATCATCGATTGCAGAAAGATAGTCTCTGATGGCTTGTCCCCCCCAATCTTTCGATATGTCTTCATTCCATTTCACCCCCCATCCAGGCATTCCGCGACGGTTAGGAAGAATGACAATATACCCCTGAGAAGCCATCAACTGAAAACTCCAACGGAAAGAATAACCCTGGGTTGTAGCAGATTGCGGACCGCCTTGACAGAACAATAACGTAGGATATTTTTTAGTCGGATCAAAATTAGGTGGGTAGATCACCCAAGAGAACAAGTCCTGACCATCCGAAGCCTTAGTAAATCGCCCTTCCACTTTAGTCTCGTTCAATTTTGCATAATGTGCATCATTAACGCTGGTCAACGGGACAAGCTTCTTCGTTTTGAAACCATAGTGGTAGATCTCCGTCGCTTGAGTCATCTTCGTAGAAGTCACCACCAAACCATCCTTCAACTCTCCAACTATCCCTGTAACATCAAATTGTCCTTCACTGATCTGTTCAATAATAGGCAATGATCTTACATTTAGATTAGCAGGAGCATGGATCGCAAAAAGTTGTACCGTACCTTTCGTCGGAGCCACAAAATAGATCTTTTTATTATCCTTACTCCAGACAAACGAATTAACAGTACCATCCCAATGTGCCGTCAAATTTATTTTTTGAGAAGTAACCGGATCGACAAGGATGATATCATTTTTATCCGCTTCATAGCCATCGGTTTTCATACTCAACCAAGACAAACGTTTTCCATCAGGACTGAAGACAGGGTTTGTATCATAGCCCAGCATTCCCTCCGAAATATTGGACGTTTTACCTGTCGCAATATCATATCGATAAATATCCGTATTTGTACTTGTTGCGTATTCCTTACCGAATTTCTTCTTACAAACATAGAGTACCGACTGCCCATCAGGACTCCAGGCAAAATCCTCTGCACCGCCAAAAGGGGCTGTAGGGCTATAGTAAGGTTCATCTTTTAAGATATCCAATGCTTCACCAATCTTTCCATCCGTATAGCTCGCAATAAACGGGTGATTAAAACGTCCGTCATTAAAACTATCCCAATGTCTGTAATCTAGATCATCATAGATATAGATATTCGATTTCGGCAGATCCTTATATTTATCGACACTGTGGTAATTTTTGATTAACACCGACTTACTGAACAATATGTATTTTCCATCCGGCGAAAACTTGACATTCTCCAAGCCTCCCTCCACATCAGTCAGTTGTACCGCAGCTCCGCCATCTAGGCTTTTCCGCCAGATCTGCCCCTTAGCGCTATAGATAACATCGCCATTGGTTTCGATTTTTAAGACAGATTCCCCACCTGCTTCAGCTGTAAACTGCTTCACGGACTTACTGTCCATTGCGAGGGCATATAAATCCTTCTCCGATTTATTATCTTTCAGCGAATAATAGGACACTCCATACAACAATGTCTTTCCATCAGGACTTAAGCCTTCTGCAGACACCCGTCCCAACTCCCATAGATCCATTGCCGTCATATTCTTCTTTCCAAACGATTCCTGCACTTTCGTAGTGATTAGCGATTTATCAAATTCAACTTCTGGTTTTTTTTGCGCTACAGTAGTCACACTTATAAGCAACCCCGCAGCCAACATGGATAATTTGTTCATAACCTTTTCTAATAAGCAAAGGTGCAAGATAAGAAAATATCCTAAGAGTAGTCCAACGGGAATCGGACGCTACATTAAAACTTAGATCAAAAAGATGCCTTTAAAATTAAAACCCGAAAGATAGGCTTTATCAAACTACCTAGAGATTGAAAGCGCGGAACGGTGTAAAATTTCAAAGGTTTTAATCTCGCCATAAGCGATTAAAAAGGCATCTAAATAAAAAAACTATAAACAACTAAAAAACTTACATACTAACTTTCACTGATAAACTTGTGGTAATTTTCTTCCTTCTGAAAATAGGCAACCTCACCATTATCTCCAACAACCACAATAAAGGCACTCGCTTTATCCACTTTCTCTAATGAATAGGGATCTGTAGCAAATCTAGCGGTCTCGTCCTTAGGGATTTTCTCCTTACACATATTACAACAGCCGTAATACTTTTTACCCTCATGCTCCACCAATATCTGTTCCTTACCCATGTAAGCGTCATTCACCATACATACCAGATTTTGCGGCACTTGCTTTCCTTTCAAAGGATTTTTTCGGGCATTAATGGCTTGGCGACCTAAAGAAAGTGCTGCGGTATCTTCTACCTTTTTATCGCCACTATTACAGGCTGTAAAGGATATCGCAACCACTGTTGCGATACCCAAAATTTTGGTTATACTCTTCATTTATTAAACTCTTTATAAAAACCTTGCTACTATGATTTCTTCATTTCGCCAGCTGCAGGTACAGTTGTACCATCTAAAATCTCTTCTGTTCCCATTTTAAGGATAACGTCTCCCTCACTCAAATCACCAAACACCTCTACCTTATCCGGCATCATGCGTCCTTTACTCACCGGGACATTTTTTGTCTTACCATTCTCCACACGGATTACATATATCCCCATGCCACTTTCCACAACTGCCATTTTCGGAACAAAGAATGTCGCTTCTGTATTCTGTAAAGGAATAACCGTCTCGGCAACCATAAATGGCTTCAAAGCATTGTTCGTATTTACAAAATCTGCTTCAATCTTCTCGGAACGGAATTTCACATCTAAACTTCCAGATTTGCGTGTCACCAAAGCCATATGTTTGGTTTGAGGCTGTGAACGTACATGAAAGCGAATCGTATCCCCTTGTTTTAGATAAGGTGTAACAGCCTCCGGAATAGAGAGATTAAGACGTAGCTTTCTATTATCTTGAATCACTAATAACGGTGTTTTTTCCATCGGCCCCACATAAGCCCCTAAATCGACATTTCTATCGGTAATAGTTCCCGCAAATGGAGCTCGGATTACCAGATAGTTATCGATATCCTTTATCTCTTCATACGCCGATTTCGCTGCATTTAACTGTGCTTCATCAGATAGTTTTCTAGCTGTTATCTGATCGATAGCATCTTTTGCTATTGCACCTTCCGTCTTGTCTGCGTCCAACATACGGTCATAAGTAGACTTTGTCGATACATATATCGCCTTTTGGGCTTCGTATTTAGCTTTCGCACTAGCAACTTGAGATTGGATCTCAGGCGCTTCCAAAACCATCAAAACCTGACCCTGCGAGACTTTATCCCCGATATCTACACGGATACTCTTCACATAGCTATTCACCTTAGCAAACAATTGCGTATGTTGGTCAGGCATCAATTCACCGGCCAGC
The DNA here is from genome assembly GCA_040395455.1 of Sphingobacterium yanglingense. Lineage (GTDB taxonomy): Bacteria > Bacteroidota > Bacteroidia > Sphingobacteriales > Sphingobacteriaceae > Sphingobacterium > Sphingobacterium yanglingense_A. The sequence goes on from JBEBQJ010000146.1 coordinate 5,221, forward strand.
TGCAATTTCACCAAAGGATTACTCTTGGCGATCGACACCGTTTCAAAAGGATTCATCGACATACCGCCCATAGCCATACCAGGCATGCCTTTTCCCTCCTCCTTCTTTCCTTCTTTTACTTCTGTTTTATCGTTATTGCAAGCTGTAAAAACAAACATGGATGCAATAGCTGTATATACTAATAACTTCATACGTGTATAATTTGATTTTAAAAACATAATGACTATTTGTGCGTGCTTCACAACACCACACGAATAATTACTTTTATTAATTTGTTACCTGATTAAAATGAACACTTTCTTCGTCTTCTGGATCCAATGACGGACTTAGGATGCTAACATTTTTCATCATCCATCCATATACCAAAGGAAGAACGATCAACACCGAGAAGGTAGAGAAAATCAGACCACCGATAACAGCTCTTCCCAACGGAGAGATTTGATCACCGCCTTCACCAAAACCAATAGCCATTGGAAGCATACCAGCGACCATTGCTAGCGTCGTCATGATAATCGGCCTCATCCGCAACTTCGCAGCATCTAACCCTGCTGCCAATGCATCGTTATTCGATTTCCGAACACTCTCCGCATTACTGATCAGGAGTACCGCATTCGCAATAGAAACCCCTACCGACATAATCAATCCCATGTAAGACTGTAAATTCAACGTTGATCCTGTCAGGTTCAACAAAATCAACGATCCAACCATTACGAAAGGAACTGTAGTCAAAATAACCAAGGAAGCTTTAAAAGATTGGAAAGTAGCCGACAGCATCAAAAAGATCACAACTACAGCAATCATTAAACCAGTAGCTAGACTTTTCAATGTTTCATCCAATACTGGAGTCATACCTGCTACATCAATATTCACCCCTTTAGGTAGTTCACCCAAAGAAGCTATTGCAGCCTCCACATCTTTTGATGCCCGTCCCAAATCCGTTTTATGGATATTCGCTGTTACTGTAGTATACCCCATAGTACCGAGGTTGTAACTCTCTCCTAATTCCTTGGTTGGTGTAATAGTAGCCACATCGCTTAGCACGGGGCGTTCTGCATTTTTAGACAAAGGCAAATTAGCCAGTTCTTCTTTACTATTAAGTATATTTTGAGGAGTCTGGACCTGCACATCATAGGCAATTCCCATCATACCTCCTACCCAAAAGTTTTTATTCGTATAACGCGTAGATGCTGTAGCTGCCACCAATGACTTCGCTATATCCTGTGCGTCCAGCCCTAATTGAGCAGCTCGGGTACGATCAATATTAATTTGCAGGGCAGGATAATCCATCGATTGAGGAACCTGTTGATCCCGCATATATTCAAATTCCTTTAGCTTAGCCAAAAGTTTATTCGCATACATACGGTTCATCTTCTTCATCATTCCCGACACCCGGATCTCGACCGGTGTATTAGCACCTTGACTCAGAATTTTCTCTGTCAACTCAATAGGCTCAAAAGAGATATGCAAATCTGGCATCTTCTCCTTGTAGTAGGCACGTAACTTATCTTTAAGCTCATCAGAATTACCCTTAAACTCTTTTAAAGCAACTTGCATCAACGCCTCGTGAGGTCCCGCATTGTATAGATATATCGGACTCACTGCAAATGTAGACGGATGTTGACCGATAAATACCGAAGAAATAGCAATATTATCTTTACCGACGACATTTCCCAAATGATCCAGAAAACCTTTAACCTTTGCTTCAGTAACCTCAATACGAGTACCCTCGGCAGCTTTGATCCGTACCTGGAACTGTCTTGAATTTACCGTTGGCAACACATCCTTACCTGTAATCTGATACAATCCGAATACAGCAAATAAAATTGCTACAATACTCACCACAACTATTGGCTTTCTGAACTTCATCATTCCGGTCAACATATTCACAAACCGGTCTCCGATTTTAGTAAACCAGTCTTCTTTATGTGAAGGATTTACACAAGTGTCGGGATGATGCTTCATCATCCAGTTGCCCATAATCGGCACGAAAGTCTGTGATAGCAAAAATGAGACGACCATGGAAAAACCAATAGCCAATGCCAATGGCATAAATAAAGAGCCTGGAATACCCGTCATCATAAATGCAGGGGCAAATACAGCCAAGATACATAGCATGATCAGCAACTTAGGAAAAGCAATCTCCTTACACGCATCCCATATTGCCTGCGCCCGTGTCTTACCCATTGCAAAGTGCTGGTGTATATTCTCAATCGTAACAGTACTTTCATCGACCAAAATACCGATCGCCAAAGCCAGTCCCGAAAGAGACATTATATTTACCGTATGTCCGAATAGCTTCAAAAATAATACGCCAGATATCACAGAAATCGGAATGGTCATAATCACAATCAATGCTCCACGTCTATCATTCAAGAACAACATAACCATGAGTCCTGTCAATAAAGCACCAAGCACTCCTTCGATAATCAAACTCTTAAGTGCGTTAGAAATATATACAGATTGGTCAAACTCGTAAGAGATCGTCACATCGTCGGGCATATTCCGCTGAATTTTTGGAAGAGACTCTTTCAGGGTATTCACCACATCAAGCGTAGAGGCATTACTCGCCTTCGCGATATTAATATATACCGAACGCTTTCCATCGATCAGCGCATACCCCGTAGCGATATCAGCCCCATCTTTTACCGTGGCAACATCGCGTATATACACATTATCTACTGTTCCCTTAAACAAAGGTACATCGCCCAATTCCTCTACTGTTTTGACGGTATTGTTAGTCGGTGTCAGATAATTCGTATCACCGATATACACGTTTCCAGAGGGAGATGTGATATTATTTCTACTGATAGCTTCCACCACCTGCTCTGGAGATAAGTTGTGTGCTCTCAGCTTAATAGGATCAATATTAATTTCTATCGTCCGCGGACTTCCTCCAAAAGGAGGCGCTGTCGTCAGTCCAGGAATAGCAATCAGAAACGGTCTCGCATTGAAGTTCGCGATATCCTGTAATTGGTTGCTGTTCTTCGTATTACTCCGAAACACCAACTGACCTACCGGTTGCGAAGAGGAGTCAAAACGAATAATAAATGGCGGTGGTGCGCCTGGAGGTAAAAACACCTGCGAACGTGTCGAAAGCGCATTAATTTGAGCTAAGGCTTCCCCCATTTTAGTCCCTTCATAAAAGACAACTTTCATTAAAGTAAGCCCCTGCGTATTCTTAGATTCAATACTTTTAATACCATTTGTAAATAAAAGCATGTTTACATACATCTTGGTGAAATAACCTTCCATCTGCTGTGGCGTATACCCATTGAATGAGTGTGCAACATAGACTACAGGAAGGTCCATCTCAGGCAAAATATCTACTTTAACATCTTGGGCTGCCTTAATCCCGAAGAAGAGTAACCCCAGCACCAACACCATAATAGCTATTGGCTTACGAAGGGCAAATCTGATTAAATTCATATATAATTTGTTCTTTAACTGTCAATAATTCTCACCGACCAATCGGGATGGAATATCCAACTACTTTACATCCGCGTCTAAGAGAATGGTAAGATCTCCCTTAGAGGAAGCAAACAACAATACACTCTGCCAGACATTGTTCTGTGCTATTTCATAATCAATCTCAGCTCGATGAAGACTGTATAGCGCCTGCGTAAAGTCAACCAAAGTTGTCAGACCATTTTTGTAAAGTGCTGTATGTTGCTTATAAGCGAGCTGTGCAGCTGAAAGCTGAATCTTAGTTTCTTCAAAATTTTCAAAAGAGTTATCAATCTGTTTTTTTGCTAATACAGACTGCGCATCCAGATCCTTATATACACGATCGTAATCGTATTTCAAAGACGTTGTCAACAAACGTTGCTCTTTAACTTTACTATCGAAGCGAAGTAAATTTGTAATATTCCAGCTCAGGGTAAGTCCTACTAAAAAATTGCCCCGATCGATACCGACACCTTTCAAATACGATGAAGAATAGGCGGAATTGTCCTGAACGTAATTCCAATCAAATCCAGAACCACGTCCCTGAATGACACCAAATCCAGAGAGATTTGGTTTCTTATGCGTGTTAACCAATTTTTCGGCCTCCACACTTTCATCTATTTTCTGCTGTTGCCAGACCAATAGCGGATGACTATCCAGACTCTCCGGATTAGAAATACTCACCGCAGATACAGGAGTAGCTGTACTGTAGGTACTATCCAATGTATAAAGGCTAAAATCCTCGCCCATCAATACCGCCAATTGCTTAGAAAACTCCAATTCCTTATCAAAGGACTTAATTTCCATAGACTTGGCATTAGAAACTTCTGCTTTCGCCAGCGAAGCATCTACCTCAGGAATCAATCCACTTTTGGCCCTCGTACTCGTCATATCAAAAAAGACTTGAGCACGCTCAAAATTCTTTTGTTGCACATATTTGATACGCTGACTTGCCAAGAGATTGAGGTAGGCAGCACTTACCCGGACCTGATGCTGAAATATCTCCTGGTCAACATCCGCGGCGGCAGTCTTTTCTTTAGATAAAGCAACATCTACTTGCTTTTTCAAGCGGCCAAATGTGAAGATATTCCAGTTTACATTGGCAAAATACAACGAACCAAATGCAGCATTCCAGCTTTGCTCCGGCATCGGCATTGAAGTTGCTGCCGAAGCTAATCCACCATAAGCATACAATGGCCCATTTTGGGCATTAATAGTACCGAAACTCTGTTGAGCCGCTACCGTGACATCAGGCAAATACTGTTTTTGTTGAAACACGGTATTTTGCCCAGCCGCTTCCACCAACACCCGCTTGGCCTTAATTTTGTCGTAATTTTCAACAGAGCGCTTTAACGCGTCCTTTAGATCCAGAATCTGAGCAAAACCACTTGTAGAAATCCCCAGTGCCATGCATATAGACGCAATGAACTTTAAATTCATCGATAAATACATTTAAAATAAAAAAATAAGATGTGTGCAGATCTGTGACAACAGATCCGTCTTCGGTATTATAAGAAAACTGAAAGGGGATTAGATTCTATAAACGCAATAGAATATATAGAGGGGATTGCTCCAAGGGACTACCTTGGTAGAATAGTAATTTGTATTGACCACAACATCTTCTTCAATAGATCTATCGAAGAGAGCACCGAGCATACGCTCAGGGAATACATGGGCAAATACCTTTAAAGCATAATCTGAACTGCTGTTGCCCTTGGTGGACACATCAACCTTCAACGTTTTGCTTTCATGTTTGCAACAGTCTTTTTTTGATTTCTTTAAGCCCTTCTCTTTAGCGAGGCAAATCGGACAAGGTTGATCACCGACAGCCGAAGAAGAGGTAAGACTCACAGATCTAACCGCCGATCCTACACACTCATGCGAAAACTGGGTAAAGCCAGAAGACAGTACCAAGTACAGGAGCGATAATAAGATGACGAATAGTTTTCTCATAGCAACAGCCACAAAGTTAGATAGCGAAGATAGACTTTCATTTATATCATTTAGATAAAATGTTGTAAAATTTTGGTGTCAATACAAAAAGAACGGGCCACTCCTGAGAAGAGCGACCCGTTATCATCCATTAATTGAGGTATATGATCAGGTAGTTGTTTACAATATTTTAATAACCGAATATCTCTTCAAGAGTCAACTTCTTGACTTTACCCAACCCATTTAGGTCTTCAGCCTTTAGTTTAGACTCATCTGCTACAATACAGTAGACATATGGTTTTTTACTGAATTCTTTCGCATGGAAAGCTTTAACATCCGCAAATGTCAATGCTGGTATTTTTTCATAAACAGACTTGCGGATATCCGTTTGATTTCCCAAACGCTCTGCTGCCATGTAGCTGTTCAGAATAGCTGTATTCGTCACCCGCTCACTGGCAATCGATTTTAACAGGCTTACTTTAGCCGTCTCAAAAGATTTCGAGGACTCAGGGAGCACATCGATAAGTTCATTCATTCCAGTAATAGCATCCATAAACTTATCCGACTGCGTACCGACATAAGCACCTACCGTATAGTGATTCTCCTTTTTATAAGGCGTGCCATAAAAGGCATAAGTCGAGTAAGCTAATGCCTTCGATTCGCGGATCGTCTGGAACACAATACTTCCCATACCTCCACCAAAATAACTATTAAACAAAGAAACCGTAGGTGTCAATGCCGCGTTGTAGGCATCAGAATTTCTGAACCAAAAGATATCGGCCTGCTTCATATTATAATTAGAAACCAACACTTGATTCTCTGTAGTAGGTAGCTCTTTAAATGATGTACCTTGAGGAATAGCCACAAATGCTCCTGTTCCCAACTTAAGCGCTGGTAAATTCACTGCCAACTGTGCTACTTTCTGAGGTCCGAAATAAAGCACTGTATGCTTTGTTTTAGACAAATCATGTAATGCCTTAACTAAATCATCGGCTTTCAGCTGATCCAGCTCAGCATCCGTAAATGTGTAATTGAATGGATTCTTAGCACCATACTTTGCATAGGCTTTAAGCCCATTCATTATTGCTTCTTTATTCTCCTTTGAATTGACACGAGACTTTTTGATGCGTCCGATATAAGCTTCAAATGCAGATTGATCCACTACGCAATTTCTTAAGAGATCCTGGATCAACGCTACAGAGGCTCCAAAATTACGATTAAGCCCTGCGATGGAAACAGTGGTCTCCTCATTACCTGCAGACACCGAAAAATCAGTCGCTAACTGATAAAAGTCTTTACTGAATTGTTCG
>JBEBQJ010000147.1:0-11901 GCA_040395455.1 Sphingobacterium yanglingense
TACTTTGACTTTTAACTATCATTATCTTGTTCCGACTGTCTCCGACGAACTCCTTGCATCAAAGACAATCGGAATGAAATATCCATCCTTTTTTAATTTCGTGTTTACGCGACACGACCACTCAGATATTGTATACAATTTACCCCAAATCTAGGAATACAAAATCATTATTTAAAACCGACCTTCAGAATCACCATAAACACGCAGAGGTTTCAATACAAATACTTCTCCTTTAGCTTTCCAACTGGTCGTATGATTCCCTTTTAGGATATTAACATTAAATCTACTACTTTTTGTTGTATTATTTATATTCCAGAATCCATCTTTTATTCCTGTGACAATGACCTCATATTCTTTGTCCCCAGGCACATTGACTTCAACCTCTTCCTCTAGAAAACGGTCTGATTTAGCAACAATTAGAATACGATCAGCCAATTGTATAGCATAATAATTCGCATACTCTTTATATTGTACGGGCAATTTTTGAGCACCATCTTCTGTCATCTGAAAGACCGTGGCATAACTCGTATGAACCGCCTTTTCCTTTGGCTTAACCAAGACGCGTGTTCCTCTAGCTTCTGGCCAAGGTGACTTTACCTGATACAGATCCCCAAATACGAAAGCAGAAGAATCGCCCGAATGCAAAACCACCTCCCTTTCAGCTGCTTTTGGCTTAATCATATCAACAAAGGCAACACCTTTCTTACCCTTAAACTGACTATTCAAAACAAAACCATCCTCATTGACAATAGGCTTATTCAACGTATTAATCTGCCAATAAGGCTCAAAAGTAGCATTATTCGTTTCCAGTTCGTCCAACAGGACAATTACAGCCGGTACGTCTGTCCGTTCCATATTCAAGAACAAGAAACTACGCGCATAAGACTTCACCTTCGCAGAATATGCTGCTGTCAGGTCCACATTAAAATAGCTATAACTCGGTTTGATAGCATCTCTACCTGTTGCTGAAGCCCGAATCTCACCCGTATGGTACCAAGAATCGCTAAGAACCTCTTCTTTTGTCTTTGGAAAACGCTGACTAAATCGCGTACCGCCATCATTAGTCTTGGTACGGAACAATAGAGGTTCGCTGGGATCCCGCACTAAAAGCATACTATGTGATGCAGAACGTTTATTAAAGTTAAAATCATAAGGTGAGCCATAGGAAAGATACAAGCCCAAATCTCCAACTTGCATACCATGATGATAGATCTGCAAAGCTCCAGCATCTGCATGCTGATGGTTTCCAAAATGATAACCGCCTCCTTTTATCTCAGCCACCACATCACTGCTCGTCTTCTCTTCACTCCATCCCGTACGCGCCACCATCGATCCCAATATCGGCCCAAAATCCTTAGTCAATGGAAGCTGCGACCGGTCAAAATCAGGTTTGATTTTTGGGTCATTCAGCAATAAGAAAAGGACAGGATTATCCGGTAGCCCTCCCTGTTTTAAGAACTCAGCCTTTACCACCGCACTTCCAGAGTACGCATAGCAAAGCAACATAGTCTGTGGATTCTTCCAATAAAAATCATCACTGGAATTATATTTCACATTGAACATATCGCCGTCACGCAGCATCTTTCCATCCGGAGTACGCATGTACAGCCAGTAGTAAGGCATATTCTTGATATTGTCATCGAATACAGGATATCCTAACATCCGATAGAACAGCCAAGCGCCATGCATCTCCCAACCAAAACGGTAACCGCCATAGTCGATACCCTGATTATGACGGGGCGATTGGTACTCGAATTTGCGCATTGGAACAAGCTGCTCCAACACACTATAAGATACATATTTATAAGGCTCTGGATCCTCATCATACACTGCAATACTCCAAGAGAGCATATCCCTACAGATCTGCGCCTCGTTGCCATGTCCATTGATGATACTCTCCAAGCCATAGAAAGGAGGCCACCCCACTTCCATATCCATCACAAGCCTCATCAAATTCTTTCGCAATCCTACTTTAACTTCATCCGAAATCAAATCATAACACCAATCGTAGGTCAAAGCACCTGTATAGATAGCTCTTCCCAATTCCCGAGTTATATCTCCATAACTGACGTTACCAAACTCCAACATATCGAGGTACTGAGCAGTCAACCTAACCGCTTCCTCACCAACATTCCTATCTCCGCTCATCAGATAGTAAAATGCTTTAGACTCAATAGCTTTTTCTAACTTTTCATCATAAAACATCTCTCCCTTAGGATTATAGTTAAAATCGACTTTTTTCAGCGCCTGCAACTTAACCATCTCCCAAGCAGACTTATTGTCATCAGAATGCAACCTAGATTTAATAATTGGTAGACTTTCTGCGTTTACCCATAACCTAGGATGAGATGAAGGGGGCTCAATTTTAGGAACATAATTCTCTGCTTCCTCTGGAGCTATCGGTGCGACGTAAGGTTTAAAACCAATTCGGTTCAATTGAAAATCTGCCGGTAGCTTCACGGAAACCAATTGCTTACCTTTTGAAAAGACAAATTTCCCCAAGTCCTGCTTGCCCCCTCTATAGGTATCAAAAAGTATACGTCGACTAGGCTTAGCTCCTTTTACTCCAAACTGTCCATACAACGTTTGCATGCCCGTTTTGTCTTTCGTCTTAATCCTATCCAAATCCAATGGTGCCCCTTCTGATTCCAAGATGTATATCCCTTCCTCGGGAATATGGAACTCCACCGTAAAATCAAAGCTTCGCTCTTCACTTTCGGGAAAACCGACGACACCGCTTTTCAAACTCACTCCCCTTACGCCTGCAGTAGATTTAACGGAAAGCATCTTGTTCTCTCTAACTCCATTCAAATCCATCCATTTGACTTTTACCTCCTGGGCAATAAGCATCTCTTGAGCGCCCAACAATAGAACCCAAAAAAATGCTCCCATTAACCATCCAAAGAAACGTAGCTTCATATAGTGATATCTGTTTTTACAGTCTATTTTAATTTCAATCTCTTAATACCGATTTCTATCTCTTTGCTGGAATCAACAGCCGTTTTCATATATATGAACGCACGATACACACCGTTCGCAGTCTGTACCCAAGCCCCATATTCCCCCTTCAATCCTGTAATAAAATTTGGTGCATTGGTAAAATCCTTCGTCTGGAGGTCGATATCATCTATATACACACCGTACTGCATCCCCGCCATTTGCTTATCTCGCACTGTAAATGCCTTTACAAGCTTCGTATCATTAGTTAATCCCGGAGGCAAGGATACCCCTGGCAAATATATTGCATCAGCTGTCGGTGCTACCAATGCATGTCCAAAATTCGCAGGAGTAGATCTATAAAGATAAATCAAATCTACCTTACCTGGATTTGAAGTAACCTCTGCAGCAGTGTACACCTTCATGTCTTCGATTGAAATATAACATGCCTCTCCATCCTTAGCTTTAATTCCCAAAACCATGTCCATACTTCTGATTTCCTGAGCTTCCGCATCATACACCACCGTTTCCCCATTACTAGACTTAGCAGAGAACCTAAACTTCAAGGACTTGCCCCGAGCTTCTTCTGGTATAACATACGTATACCGCAGAGTTGCCGCCGAAGTATCTTTTGTAAAAGTAACCTTTGTCAGCTTTTCCGTTGTTACTGATGGCGCTCCCACCTCCACACTTCCCGCAGAGTTGTAGGATTTATTTTCCAAAGACGTACCCACAGCACCAGGAATAGAAGCTTCCACAGACGCTTCTACAATCTTTCCTTCGCCAGGTTGTTGGGCCATAGCATAAGCAAACTCAATCTTTCCTCCAACAATATTAGGCCCCATTGACCTCTTGATCAAGTCATTTTGCAAACCTGTTTTTGCATCAGGGATTTCAAACATCTTATCATCTGAGCAGGATTGCACGGCAAATAGTACTGCAACAGCTATCAGCCAATTCATGTATTTACGTTGTCTTTTCATCATTACCACTGTTTATTTCTGAACGGTTAGATATACTTTATATGTCTTCCTCACCTGCCGATTGCCAGATACCACTGTCCATTCCCGAGGTTTGCTCAAATCGGAAAAATCTTCCCTCCCAACAATCTTTGGATCTAAAGCTGCATCTAGTACCAGCGAGAACTGAGGATAAAGATTTTTAAGGTCAGTCCCAAACTTCACCTCTACATTGATTGTTTGCGCCACGGTATCAATTACAGCTGCCTTTGTACGGACTGTTAAAAAATCAGATCCCAGCAATTCAAAAGCACTCACATAACATGAGGTGTTTGTCGTGATAAGCATCCCATCCTCGTCAATCGGATAGTTGTCTTTACATGCTGTTGAGATTAATCCCAACACCAGTCCAATATATATTATTCTAAATCTCATTTTTAAAAACTTTAATTTTACCCAACTAATTATCTCCAAGGAGTATTTTGTGATAAATTGCCATTTCTAGCACGTTCATCTTCTGGAATCTGATAGATATAACAACGTTGGTACACAAGTTCAGACGCCTGGAAAAAGAACCTTTCCCATTGCACGCCATAACTGTCATAAAACCATTTTCCGTCACCATAAGGCTCACCAAAAACTGTTTCCAATTTACGCCATCTCCTCAAATCAAAGGCACGCTGTCCTTCACCAAATAGCTCTACAATACGTTCCTGCTCTATAGCATCAAAAAAAACATTTTTATCAGCTGTTTTGGCCGCAGATAAAGCTGGCAAGTTACCACGTCTACGGACTTTATTCACCAACTCAATAGCATCAGCCTGAGGACCATTTACCTCATTCGTAGCTTCCGCATACATCAAATACACATCTGCTAATCGCATCAAGGGCCAGTTATAATTCCCTTCATTTCTAGCTAAACCAGCATAGTTACGCACAAACTTACGGGATTGTAAACCAGAAAGATTGGTACCGTTATCGGAGAAGAAATTATGCGGAACACCGTCTAAGGTGATACCTCCCGTCCATGTTTTATACCTAAACACTAAATACCCTGTTGATTCGGTAGGACTCATGCCCATTATTTTTTCATAATCCCACAATAGGGTTGCTTTCATACGATAGTCCCGATTACGATACGACTCCGGATTTAAGGACGAATTGGGTCTTGTCCGCGCATCCGCTACGGTCCCAGGGTTCAATTGGGTCATTTTAGGCAAAAAATCACCTGTAATAGTTGATTGGTAACGATCTGCTAGCTCCCAACGGGGTATAGCTTGATTCTGCGAGAGAGCCACACCTGGGCCAGTCCATACTCGTACGTATTCCTCTGCTTGGCCTTTTGCTGCAATATCACCATGCGTAAGCACCATTAACATCTCCCCGCCTAAATAGGGGTTAGCAGTCGAGACATTTCCTGTCGATGGAATAAACATGTAAAAGTAATTAGGCAAGACATCTGCCTTTCCCATTTCTCCCCACTGCCCTGGATCACCATTTCTAAACAAGCCCATTTTAGGATTCGTGATAATATTCTTAAAATCTGCTGCAGCTGCCGCGTAGGATGTTTGTGCCTCTGATGCAGACTGAGTAAAGCCTTCTAACTCCGGCCAACCATTCTTTTTCCAAGAGGCCCAATACAACTGCATCTTACCCCGGAATGCATAAGCTGCAGGTCTACCAGCTCTTCCTACTTCAACAGGTTCTTCTGGTAAATGATCAACAGCATAGGTAAAATCTGCCATTATGGAGTCTTTAATCTGTGTGATCGGCATCCGGGAAATGGTATCAGCGTCAATTGGAGCAGGAGAACCTTTCCACATATAAGGCACATCGCCCCATAAAGAAATAAGTCTGAAGTAGGCAATACCTCTTAGCAACTTTGCTTCCCCTATGACCGTTTCTATCGTTGCCTTAGCTTGAGGTGTAGTTGCTTTTGGCAACAATCGATTTCTAGCATTCTCAATAATATAATTTGAATTAGCAATACTTCCATACAGCGCTTTATATAAAGCCGTCGCTCCATTTCCGTAACTACTCGGACTATTTACTGTTATAGAAATTGGTGCTACACCTGTATTCCACATCTTTAAAAAATCTCCATGCCCGTCAAAATGATAATCCCTATCAAAACAAGGGCGGAAAGCAGCATAATTACCAATCAACGCCAATCTGGCATCTTCTGGTCGGGTCCAGAATGTGTTACTACTAGGATCAGCTTCTGAATATTGATCCAGTAAATTCTTACGACAACTCGTTATAAACAATGGCACCCCTAATAAAAGAAAAGAAAGTGCTCTTATATATTTTATCTTTTTCATGAAATAAAGTCTATAAATCAATATTTAAACCAAACACAAAGCTTTTAGTAATAGGGTAACCATCATTAGCGTAAGTGTTCTTCTCGGGATCTAATCCTTTAAATTTAGTGAACACAGCAACATTATCTGTAGAACCGAATACACGGATACTTCCAACCCCCAATCTATTCAATACATTTTGTTTAAAAGTATATCCTAATTGAAGGTTTTTTATCCGCAAATAAGATAGATTCTGAAGCCAAAATGTAGACAAATAAGTGTTCCCAGGAGCTCCTGCACCATTGATCATCAACCTTGGATAATCCGCATCCCGATTATCTAAACTCCAAGTATTCGACAATTGATCTTGGGTTATAGCTTGATTATTTCGACTGATGTAATTGCTGTTCGATCTTGACATCCAAAACTCCTTCCGCCCAGTTGCCCCTTGCAATATAAAGGAGAAATCAAAATTCTTCCACGCTACGCTTCCATTCAGACCAAAATTCGTTTTCGGTCTAGCCAATTGATACTGTGGATAGGCGACACGATCCGTGGCATCAATTCTACCATCACCATTTATATCTTTCAATAAGACATCACCTGGCGCTGCACCTTGAGGCGTCGCATTATATACATCTTCCCATGTTTGAGCAATACCCAAAGATTCAAAAGCATATACAAAATCAAAAGGCATATCCACAAAAGCAGAACCGCGTTGCAGCTTCTCATTCCAAGACAACAGCGTATTTTTATTGTAACCAACATTAAAATTTGCTGTATATCTGAAATCTCCCTTTTTATCATTCCATGTGACATTGGCTTCAAACCCACGATTCATCATGTCACCAATATTTCTTCTTGGTGCAGGCGAATAAGCACTTGACAAATGGATTGAAATATCAGATGGCCTATTCATTCCTGTAGTTTTCCTCTCATAATATTCCAACTCTGCAGTCAAACGGTTTCTCAAAAACGAGAGATCCATACCAATATTTAACGCACTTGTTTTTTCCCAGGTCAGGTCGTAATTAATCAGCTTTTTATTTGTCAACCCAGTTACAACAGTTTGATTCAAATAGTAATAAGTCTTGGTTAAATTCTCTTGTTGCTCGTAGTACCCAACACCGCTATTGTTTCCCAAAGCACCATAAGACGCCCTCAATTTAGCCATATCTAGACCAATCGTCCCTTTGAAGTTTTGAAAAAAATCTTCTTCGGATATTTTCCATCCAACTGAACCAGATGGAAAAAATCCATAACGATTTTCCGGCAAAAAACGAGAAGAGCCATCTACCCGAAAACTAGTTTCAAACAAATATTTACCAAAGGCTACATAGTTTAGACGTCCAATATATGAACGCAACCCCTCTGTACTTGTGGACCCATTAATGGTCTGTTTTTCATCCTGTGCTCCGGAGTCAATATCCGTTAAATCAGGGTGAATTCGCTCACGTCGCGCACCCGACAAAATTCGGTTATTCCAATATTCTTCACTATACACACCCAATATCGAAAAATCATGATTCTCTCCAAACTTAGTATCGTAGCTTAATCTAAAGTTTAATTGCGTCTTATAGTTTTCTCTATTGATATTAGAAATCCCCTCATTTGCGGGTACTAACACTTTTTCTGTAATAAAAGCGTTTCTTTGAAAATTATACAAAGTAGTAGGGATATCTGCCTTCCATTGAAAACGTGTATCATAATTTAATATATATTCCGCTTTTGCCAAAAAGCCTTTAAACGGTCGCCAACTAGCAAATCCATTCATTAAAGCTTGCTTTTGGTTCATATTATTTTGATTCCTGAGCATATAATCGGCATAGATATTATTAGTCAACGGCGTTTCGCCTGCCGCCATAGCTCCACCATAATAGCCCGTTACAGGATCATAAGGCAGCACCCCTGCCGTTGATGCATATAAATCTGCTCCACTAGCACTATTCGCGGTCATCCCATCTTCATAGTTATATTGATACTTTGACCAGTTACCAGAAAATCGCAAACCGACATCTATTGTCTTCCCAATACCTGTTTCAAAATTCAGTGCCGTATTATAACGTTTAAAATCATTACGAATCTGAATTCCCTTCTCATCCAATGCTCCAAACGATAAATAGTATTTATTATTCTCACCACCCCCATTCACCGCCATATTATAATTACTGCTCTGTCCATTACGTAAGATTACATCCCACCAATCTGTGCTAGGGTACAACTTAGGGTCCACCATACTTAGAGCCAACCATTCATCAATTGTAGCATCTTTATAATTGATGGCACTCGGTAATGTATTGAAGTATTCAGCACGTTGTGTCGCATCCATAGCTTTTGCATAATTGGTTACAAAATCAACTGTTTGAGTTGGCTTTGTTAGCGACCAATTACCTGAAGCGGAGATTGTAGCTTTCGTTCCTATTTTACCTGATTTTGTAGTAATCAACACTACTCCATTTGCCGCACGAGAACCGTACACAGCAGCAGAAGATGCATCCTTTAATACCGTCACGCTCTCGATATCGTTAACGTTAACACGATTCATATTAACATCAGGCATCCCATCAACCACAATCAAAGGCCCTGCACTGTTGACCGTACCAACTCCACGGATTAATAGGTCAGCGGCGTTATTACCGGCCATACCTGATTTCTGACTAACAGCCAATCCTGGTATTGCTCCTTGTAAAGCCTGTGAAATATTGGACAATCCTCTACTTGCCGTTTTTTCGTCTAATTTAATACTGGAGACCGCCCCCGTTATATTGCTTTTACGCTGTGTACCATACCCCACGACTACCACCTCTTCCAATTCACTCTCACTGGATTCCAGCACCACTGCCTGGACATTCGATGCGTCCACGACCTTAGTTTTAAATCCGATCGAACTAAACTGCACCTTGTCACTAGCCGAGCCACTCAGTCGGAACTTGCCTTCCGCATCCGTTACCGTCAATAGTGACGTTTTGAGATTCTTCACCTCTACACCACGCACCGGCCGTCCCGCTTCGTCCAATACCTGACCAACTAGTTGTTGTTGAAAATTAGTTAAAGATCCTGATGGACTCAGGACAGAAGACAACGGGCTATGGGCGCTGTGGGGAGCTGGATTCGTACCAGCAAATGCACTCCATGTAATAAAGGGAACTGCTAATAATGCGTAGTTCCGATTTACCACGTCCCTGATTTTAAACTGCTTTAGTTTCATCGATACTCAGGTTAAAATGATTTAAATTAACGATTTATAATTCTCTAGTTATTCTGACTTTCGCCAACGAATCAGTAAAATAGTAGCTTTTTTTTTTCTAAACACTACACTGACACGCATCATAATGAATACAATTATATACATATTATGTATACAATACAATATATTTTTAAAACTTTTTATACTAGAAATATTCACATAATAGCGTATTTGTGTCTTAAATATACTTCAAGGCACCTTACGAAAACGTTTTCGTTACATCCCAACTAGGTGTACAATTTATTTTGTATACATTTTGTAACACTTTTCAAACTACCAATTCCCCTACAAACTATTATCTACACTAAGAGTCAATGGCATTTAACGTAAATAGATATCCCATACTGAACGGAGACACCATGAACCCTTGTTATGGTACCAAATGAGTATCTCCTATCAATTTTCTACAAGACATGTACGTGCAAAAAACTATAAAAGTCTATATTTGCAGTAACTTCTTCTAGACTGCTGACCATACTGTACTGAAATGAATAATAAAGGCATGATAGATTCTGATACCTCAAGCCATTCAAAAGAACTTTCTTTTGAAGAGGTATACTATACCTTTTATCGCCCTATATTCTTTTTTACTAAACAATTGATCACCGACGAATTCGATACACAGGACCTCGTAGCAGATACCTTTTCAAAATACTACAGACAACGACACGGATTTCATCAACTGGAACAGGCCAAATCTTTTCTATTTACAACCGCACGCAATGCAGCTCTCAACCACCTAAGGCATCAAAAGCTGAAGACCGACAAAGGGACAGATATTGCAGAGGCCTTGCAGCAGCAATCAGCAGAGGATCATTTTTTTGACAAGCTCGTACTGACCGAACTGATGATCATCGTCTCCGAAGAGGTACAACGTCTTCCAGAAAAGCAACAGGCCGTGTTCAGACTAAGTTATTTTGAGGACAAAAGCACCGAAGAGATCGCCCAAGAACTACATATTACTCCTGAGGCTGTATACAACAACAAGAAACGTGCTGTAGAAAAACTAAGAGTGATACTAAAGAACAAAGACCTCCGTCTTTATCTGGCTTTTATCAAAATCTTTATCGCCTAACCTCCAAGACGGTTCTGCTTTACTTGAAAGCCTGATTTTTTTTTCTATTCAGAGGATAGATTTTAAAAAGTCAAGTGTTTTAGTAAAAGTCAAACCGATCCATCAGTTGACGCATCATGAAGTAAATACGGAGTGTTCATAAGCTCCGTAAAGGAAATACAAAACGAATAATTATATATTATGAATGATAAGGCGGCAGAAATTGCAAGATTGCTTTTAGATAAACAGTCCAACTCCCTCTCGGATGCAGATAGCGAGATTCTGAACACCTGGCTGAACCAATCCGAAGCCAACCGCCAGCTCGCTAGCTCCGTAGCAGAGTCCGATTACCTCCTTCAGCAACTACAGGCCTATGACAGCATCATCATTCCTTCACACGAGACTATCACGGGACATGAGGATAAACAAGAGCTGCTATCCATTACTCGGTCCTCGCGGATCCAAATCTGGATCCGCTATGCCGCTGCCATCGTCATACTGTTCGCCTTTTCATTACTTCTTTGGAAGCGTACAGAAACGTCAAGCACAGTAAGTGAAAAATACGCCGAAATAGATAACATATACCCGACTCAAAGCAAAGCTACCATCACCTTAGAAGATGGAAGAACCCTCCTCCTTGACCAGGAAGAGTCCGCTATTGTCATTGATCAACGCAAGATAGCGTATGCCGATGGCAGTCCCTTGGTCGATGTCGAAAAGTCAAAGAACAGATCCACCTGGATGACACTTGCCACCCCTATCGGGAGCACCTACCATATCATACTGAGTGATGGTACCAAGGTATGGCTCAATGCCTCTTCTAGTCTTCGCTATCCAGATCATTTCGAAGGCAACCAACGTCTTGTCGAATTATCCGGCGAAGCCTACTTCGAAGTCAGCAAAGACCCTAATAAACCATTTAAAGTACGCTCTTCCAGACAGGAGATCCAAGTACTCGGCACGCAATTCAATGTAGCTGCTTACGCCGACGAGCAAGTCTGGCGCACCACCCTTGTCGAGGGGAGCGTCAAGGTCAGTAATAGCCGCTCAGGTAGACAGCAGACCCTATCACCGTCACAGCAGGCTGTTGTCAAGAACGATGAAATCATCCGACAACGGGTCGACGTAGATACCGAGATTTCGTGGAAGTCCGGAAAATTCAGCTTTGACAATAAATCTTTCGATCAGATCATGAAAGAAATGGGTCGCTGGTATGGATTCGAAGTCATCTATGAAACCGAAAAGCCCCAAAACCGCATGATGGGCGATGCCTTCCGCACAGACAATCTACGTGCAGTGTTGCGTTTTCTTAACAATAGCGGTATTCACTACCGCATGGAAAAAAGCGATAGCGGCAAGCAGCGTCTCGTTATCAGTAAGAGAAAGGAGGTCACACCATAAGCT
>JBEBQJ010000148.1:0-11856 GCA_040395455.1 Sphingobacterium yanglingense
ATGCACAAAATAATCAAGAAAATAAGCCAGGCAGTACAGGTGGTACTGCTAGCTCCAATCAAGCTGCCGGGAAAGGCACTGAATATTATTAAATACGTAGCCATAGGACTAGGGGTGTTGGAGGCGGTAGTAGGTGAGGATGATGAGGAAGAGGCTGTCCCGAACTCGTTTCGGGATGAAGAAGTAAAGTGATATTAGCACGTCACCTCGACCTTGTGGAGGACCTGTTCCGATACATCGGAAGGTCTACAAACTGTATAGGGTTAATATATAGCTTCTAGATATCTCCGCTTCGGTCGATATGACGAGATAGTTTACAAACCGAGCTTGCGAGCTCACCATAGGTAATCTGTCATTGGTAGCCTCCGAAGCAGTCTGTAGATTATTTAGAACGAGCCTTTCGAGATTATCTACGATGAGTCCTTCGGGGTTGCTTTGTCGTTGCACTCTCCGATACTCGGAGCAGGCCTCCGCAATGACGACTCGATAACAGGCGTAGTGAAACGAAGTCCCGACATCGTCGGGAATAACAGGATAACAGGATAACAACAAAAAAATGAAACCGAGGCCGATCCTTCGGTCGAGCTCTCAATTGCTTTAAAGTAAAATAATTACAATTGAAAACAAACGAAATCCGTGCAGGTACCCTGGGGGGTACGCTGTGCAGTATCTGGGCATCTATTACGCTCGGAGACCTATTGCAGACCGTAATCATGGCGGCATTGGGTACATTGGTCAGCTATGCTATGTCGCGCTTGTTGCAACAGGGTAGGAGATAGTCGGAACAGAGTAGCGCTAGCTAAACAAAGAACGCCTGAGGGGATGAGTCTCAGGCGTGTTTCTATTTAACGTTATTTATTACCGTATTTGACTTTTAGGTCTTTGATCATCTGTATATTTTTGTCAGCGTCGGCGGTCGATCGATTCTGGGCAAGGGCATGGCCTTTCATCTGCTCTGCTATATCCATTGCTTTGTCCAGTTCGTAATTGCGCCAAGTGATATAAAAATAGGTATTATAATATTTTGGGTCATCATTACGCGCTAGGAGATCTTCCATCCACTTGATGCCTACTAGACTTTCTCCCTTTTTGCCTGTCCAATTGCCAAGCATACCCGCTAGGGACACAGTATAGGCATCGTTTTTAGCCCCATATTTCCGAAGAAATTCAGTCCCCCGTTCACAATACAAATTGATATCGTTTTTACCATGGGCATTCTTAGAATCAAAAACAGCGTAGAAACTGGCGTATTCCTCGTAGTAAGGGTACTTTTTGGATTTGAACAAGGCCATTTTCTCATTGAATTCGTCCATGTTTTTATTAGTCATACCATTAGACTGTATTCCCCGGAGGTACCAAAGATATTGGGCAGCTAGCAACGAATCTATTTGCTTTTTGCCAATGGTTTTGTAGTAGTCCTTTTTGTGGTCCTCTAGGTAAGAAAACGGAGCAGAGAAAGGTGCTATACGTACGATCTGCATCAGCTTGAAGGTGTTTTGGGCTGCTTTATCTTTGGCTGATAGACCCTCGAAATATGTTTCGAAATCAGTGGTCGCTTTCACATTGCGGTATGACCGGATAAGATTTTGAAAGTATTTGGACATAAATTCGGGATTACGATTGCCACTGTCCCACTCTTTGATCATAGAAAGCTGATTTTTGTTCGGATCGGTAGCAATCTTCGCCAATTCGATAAGTCCTCTCACGCTCTGTCCACCCGCATGGGAATGTACGACGTTACCATCTTTGTCTAAAAACATAAGCGTAGGGTAGGCCATGATGTTGTATTTTTTGCCCAGCTTTACGCCTTCACCCTTATCGTCGCATTGGATCTTGACGTTAATAAACTCCTTGTTAAAGTAGTCGCCAGCTTCTTGCTGTGGGAAGACATCGGCAGACATGGCTTTGCAAGGGCCGCACCAGGAGGTATAGAAGTCGACAAAGACCATCTTGTTCTCCCGTTGTGCCTTCTCCAATGCAATATTGAGGTTCTCTTCAAAATGTATACCCTGCCCTTTGGCAAGACTTGAAGCCAGTACAAAAGTACTTAGCAGTAGTGTTGTTAATCTTTTCATATTAATTTTGTAATCCAAAAGAAGTAATACGGCCGAAGCCTCGATATTCACGGATGTAATCAGGGTTGGTTACCAAGCCTCCGACACCTAATGATTGAATTGGGATTGTTATTATTTTCCCTTCTTTGGTACTTTCATTGTAGGTGCTGAGGAGCAACAAGCGTTGTGTGGCATTGGTAGAGATGCGTTTGGTCCAATCCAAAGGATCTGAGCTGCTAGGAAGATACATACGGCCTGAACCAGCAAAGATTTTCATTCCAGTGATTTTTTCCCCGGGATTGGTTTGATAACGTAATGTCGTTACTGAAGGGGAACCGATCTCGACAATCGTGGTGTATACTTTGTCCGTGGTACCATAAAATAATACTTGTTCGGAAGTAGAAGATGTGAAAAATCTGGCATTTGAAATGTCTGGATTCTGACTGAGATCGTTTACCGCTACGCCCATACCACCAGACAACGGGTTGGTGAATCTAATCTGATAGGCGTAGTATTTTTCCTGATCGCGTTCTTTCATGATGCACATCATACTCTTGTCATATCCCTCAAACATATGTAAACATGTTTTATTCCCCATTTGACCTGGGTCAAATTTAGCGGAGGAGTGTTTGGGATCGAACGTTGGGAAATTGCGTAGTGGATCTGCCATGTATACAATACCGGGCAGGATTAGAAAGCGGCTATTCAACTCGTCGTATAATACGCCCCCTGGTATAGAAATGCCCGGATTTTGTAATCCGATTATTTTCTTTGTTTCGTAGCCTAACTTGTCAGAAGTTAGAAAGGAATATAGGAACTGTCGGCTTTGGCCATAACGGCCATGTGCTTTGCCATTGTTGACCAGGTATTGGTGTTGATTGGTGACGATAGCGGTAGATATATCGGTTGGTACTATTTTGGTCGGAGGGATGAGAAATAGTTTCTCGTCTGTATCGACTTTTTTGTAAGAATTGACATCGATACGTGTCAGGGCTTTGTCGGTCAATAACGTTACATTTTTTTCAGCATTGTAGCGATAGAAGTCTAAATGGCTGACTAGACCTTCTATTTTTTCGCCATTTGCTATGCTGTAGGCATTATAAATTATTCGCTCCGTCAAGCTATCTTTCTGGATAGCTGTAGTGAAGTTAAATGCCATGATAAGATTGAGATCTGTGCTTTTTTCGTCCCTGGTATCTGCAACTACCAATCCCTGACCGAAAGGGGAGATGACGGAGATATCCCAGGTAAAGAAGGTCTTGATATTGTTGAGTGAATCGGTAGCTGTGAAAATAAGCTTGTAGGCCGTCGGAGAGGGAGATTCGGTTATTACCGCCTCTAGACGGGATGCGGTCCCTACTACGCGCTCATATCCATAGGTATTCATGGTCCATTTGTACTTCAATCGATTCCGGTCGCCATGCTCGAGTGTAATGACGGGCTCTATGACAAGGGTGTCTTGTTGGAATACGGTGTGCTTTGTGGCAAATCCAGCGGTGTCGATACCTATGATAGGAATTTCGTTGACGGCCAAGGTGGATTCGTCTTTTATACAACCTCCGATCAATAGGAGGATTGCTGAAAAAATGAAGATTATATGTTTCATGTTCTGGTCTGTTAGTTAGTAAAATACGACGGGAAGTCCTTTCTTGGGGCCATCGTTGTGCATAAATGCGGTATCCCTATCCGGATACTGCTGCTGTAACTTAAAGTTGTATTGGGTCAGAGCGTCTTTTACCATGAGTCCCCAGCCCTGTATTTCTCCAGCAGACATCCACCATGTCTCGGGATCTGTTTTGGCCCATGTCGGTTGGTAAGGGAATGAATTCCTTCCGGTCACATCAATGATAAATGAATACCATGCGGTAGAAAAATCCGCACCTAAATAATAGCGCATCCATGACCAGTTTGCCGGTTGGATAATTTTTCCTGTCCAGCTGATTTTTGCTTTGGTATTCAGTATAGTGCCGAGTGAGCTAGACGGGATCAATTGCAGGGTGAGGTCTACTAATGAGGTGTCGATAGTCGCATTGCGCTTTAATACAATCGGTATACGACCCTCTACACTGTTTTTAGGTAGGATACCTTCCTGGATCTCGAACCATTCTGCTTTTGCTGTAGTGGTGCTATCGAAGACGGCTTCCATTTTAAAACTCCTGTCGTGGTCTGCCATCTCGCCAGATAGTTTTACAGCTAGATAGATGGTTTTAGAATTCGCATCTTTATCATCGATAAAGGAATAGGAGTAACTGGTGGTCCCCATATAGATTGCTGGCGAATCATCGGAAAATAGCGGTATTTGCTCTTTCTTACAGGCTGTGGCCAACAGTGCAATAAGGATGACAATAGCAGAAAACGC
Organism: Sphingobacterium yanglingense; assembly: GCA_040395455.1. Classification (GTDB taxonomy): domain Bacteria; phylum Bacteroidota; class Bacteroidia; order Sphingobacteriales; family Sphingobacteriaceae; genus Sphingobacterium; species Sphingobacterium yanglingense_A. The sequence continues at coordinate 4,414 of JBEBQJ010000148.1, forward strand.
CTGTTTTATTTTTATGTTATTACGGTTCATACTTTATTAATGTTTAGTTACCCATTTCGATCTCACGCTGAGGAAGCGGTAATACATAGACTGAATTATCCATCTGTTTATTCGTGCTGGGAATAGTTGTATTCCCCCTACGTTTGTAATAGTAAAATAGCTGTCCCTCAGAAGTAAATTCTTTTCTATATTCCAATTGGATCTGTGCTTGGACTTCTTCTTTACTTAAGTTTTCATTTAGCTTAAAATTGGCCGAAATACCTCGGTTGGTACGCACTGTATTGAGGTACTCTGTAGCCTTAGGGCTATCGCCTAGCTCATTGTAGCATTCGGCTAGAATGTAATACATCTCCGGAAGTTTGATGAGTGGCATCCGGTCTTTGTACGTGGAGTTCTTTACGTGTGTAAACTTTAGCAAAAGATAGGCTGTTGTCGAGATTTTGTTGTAAAGCTCTTTGTACCGATAGTCTGATAAAGACATCTCACCCTTGGTGTCGATTTCATATAGCGCTTTGGCCATAGTCCCGCTATGATGTAACCGACGGTTGTTTTCATTGACTCCATCTGGTCCGTACTGTCTTATGAAGGGTTCGACATAGTCAAACATATTCTGTATGTTCAGGCCGAATATGTGTTCTGTACTAAAAGCGAAATCCTTGTTGATGGGGTTGGGATCGTTAATGTTTCCGGAATGGAAGGATACCAGTGGCCCCCTGGCGTTGGTGGCTACTAGGTCTGCTGCATCACGGGCTTTTTCGTAATCTCCGATCCAAAGATATAATCTGGCAAGTGTAGACTTGACGGCATAATAGTTGAAACGCATCCGACGGTTGTCATAGAAATGGTCGGTATTGGGAATCTCTACTCCTCCAAGGTTGTTTGTCGAGGTGATCAAAGCAGGGTCATAGTTGGCCATTAGTCTTTCAGCTTCGTTCAGGTCTTTTTCTATAAGCTCTAGAAATGCTTTGCCTGATACAGGAACAGTAATGCTTTTTGAGTATTGGTCGACATATGGAAAACTGATTCGGTCTAGATCAGAAGGCGAGTTTTTTAGGTTACCATAGCCAAAAAGCCTGTAGATATCAAAGTGCAGATATGCACGTAAGCCAAGGGCTTCGCCCTTGATGAGGTGATAGTGGGCCGGATGTATTTTATCTTTATAGCCATCAATGCTATTGATCAGGTTATTGAGATTGGCAATCGTCGAATAGCTCTTGGTCCAGATATTGTCCTTTAAACCGATGACCGTGGATGATTGGTATTGATAGGACGATACATTGGCGTAGGGGTGGTTTAATGCTGTGGTCGGATATTGTTGGGCCAGCACATCTACGAAACCTATGGTGCTTTCAAAGCCGTATATCCCGCGGTCTGTCATCATTAAATAGATCCCCATTAAGGCATCTTTAAATCCTTGTTCAGATTTAAATAATTCATCTGAAGCAATTTCAGACTTGGGGGTTATAGAAAGCCATTTTTCACAAGAACCCAGAGTGATGATTGTGAGTATAGCTAAAGGTATAAATTTTCTCATTTTTTGGTTTTTAAAATGTGGCTGATAGACTGAATGAAAATTTACGTGCGAAAGGATAGGTCATACCTCGCTCGATAGGCACACTGGAGATGGTAAATACATCGTTGGTGTAGAATGCACAACGCAAGCGTTCTAGGCCAATCTGTTTTAGGTAATTCCAACGGTAGAAATCGTAAGAAAGACTTAGTGATGACAACGCTAGTTCATTTTGATTCATGACAAAACGATCGGATACCTGGGTCTTTAGATATTGCCTTGTCCAGGTTCCGTCTTCCTCTTGGGTCAGTACAGTGCCTAGTGCTTTGTAAGGTTTGATATCTCCAGGCTTTTGCCAGGTACTATTTAGTACTCTCTTGTCGACGTTGTAGCTCATATCTACGTTTTCAACGCGGTCGATCAGGGTTTGGTTATATAATTGTCCGCCATATAAGAACCTGAAATATGCTGAAAGCCCAAATCCTTTATACTCTCCATTAATACCGAATGAACCTGATACCTTAGGGATTTTGTCTCCTACAACGACTTGGTCGGAAGCAGAATAGGTATATGTCTTTGCACCATTCTTTTTAATGTAGACCTCTCTACCATTGGCAGGGTCAATTCCCAAGGAGCGCACAGCCCAGATAGCGTTCATGGACGCGCCATCATAGTACTTGGTTACAGGTTTATTGTTGAATTGGTTGCCTGCAATATTGTCCTGAGCCTGGTTGTAAGCTTTGAGTGCATCGGAGATGGAGACGATTTTATTGGTATTTCTGATCGCAGATCCGGTAATCGAAAAATATGACCTATTTTTGGGGTCGGAGTAGAGCATGTAGTTCAACATCAACTCCATCCCGGTATTTTTTATTTTACCCATGTTCTCTTTTACAGATGAGAAACCGGTAGAAGGAGGCAGACTAAAATCCACAAGTGTATTCTCGGTAATCGAATTGTAATAGTCAAATCGTCCGGATAGTTTTCGGAAAATAGAGAAATCCAAACCTACGTTGTAGTCCATTTTCTGTTGCCATTTTAGGTCGGGATTGGCCAGGCCTTTTAAAAATGCGCCTAAGTATTCCTGGTATACCTTGTCCATGAAATAGGTGTAGGTCGCGATGGATTGGTAGGAGCTGAAATTTTGTGAGCCGGTCGAACCTACTGATGCACGGAGCTTTAAACGATCGAATACGTCGTATTGGCTTAACCACTTTTCATTGTGTACGTTCCAACCGATACCGGTAGACCAAAATGTACCCCAGCGTTTGTTGGTACCAAACTGTGAGGAGGCCGAAGCGCGTACCGAAGCATCTGCAAACAGGCGGTTATCGTAGGAGTAGCTGGCTATCGATAGCAAACCGAGATCTCGTGTGGTTCCCTCTGTACCTGAAGGTCTATTTTGGTATTTAGCATACTGCTTGGCAAAGAGAATGTCGTTCATCCGGTCATTTGGAAACCCCTCTGTGTTGTAAATGACTTCCTCAAAGCTGCGTTGGCTTACAGTACCGCCCGCGTTGACAAAGAGCATGTGCTTTTCGCCAAAGGGTTTGTTGTAGTTGACATTTAAATCTCCTGAATAGCGCATCTGTGTGCCTTCGTTTTTCTTGTACGATCCCTTTCTAAAGAAATCCTCTTCAGTGTAACTCTCAAATTTTAAATGATTGGCTGGATAGAACTCATCAGCTTCGTTCTTGGTATTGGTAAAGCTACCGCGAAGGAGCATCTTCAAGCCTGTGGCCAGTGTAGCTTCTGCATAGAGATTGTTCGTGAATTCTGTATACTGCTTCGTTAATTTGGTGTTCAATGTGGAGTTGTACAGCGGATTTGTAAAGGTAAGATTGGGAATAGAGGAGGTCCCTATCCAAGGTACTAAACCGGTTTCCGCATTTTTCTTCAGATTGCCAAATTCGTCGTATGGTGTCCAATAGGGATTCATCCGTGCATATTCGTTGAATGTTCCGTATGGTGAGTCACTACTGCTACCACTTGTGTAGCTGATGATGTTACGGAATAGAAAGCCTTTGAAACGGTAAGACATCATGGCGTTTGTCGATATTACATCACGTTTTGAGCCTTTCATCACGCCTTCTACGTTATTGTACGAAAAGTCGGTGATAAGTTTTAGGTCACGGTCTCCCAATTCAACGGATACGCCGTGCTTCTGTCCGATGGCATTGCGTAGTGGCAAAGACATCCAGTCTGTATTGACACCGGAAAGGACAGCCTTAAGCCTTTGGTTATATTGTTGGTCTAATTTTAATTGGGTATCATAGTTCGGTATATTGTCTCCTGTCTGCTCGTATAGACCGTAGAGGCGTTCTGCTTCTAGTTTTTCTGCTGCATTGGTTAGGTTGTAACTGCTCAGGTCTGGAACCTCGGCGTCTAAACTACCGCTGTAGGTTATGAGTACTTTGTTGTCGGTGTTTTTTTTCGTTTCGATAACGACAACTCCATTTGCGGCTTTCGAACCATAGATGGCTTTAGCAGAAGCATCTTTGAGGATAGTGATTGATTCGACACGATTCATGTCTAGGTCAATTACCTTGGTGAGCCCGACTTCAAATCCATCCAGAATAAATAGGGGTTGGTTTGGATTGTTGACGTAATCTCCTTTTAGATCGGTACCTCCATCTTGCGGAAAGGTAGAATTGCCTCTTAACGTCATCTCTGGTAGGGCATTGGGGTCAGAACCAAAATTCAAATTGTCAAAGATCATTAAAGAGGGTTCTAAGACTTTTAAGGATTGGATCACGTTTTTGTGGCTGACGCGTTGAAGCTCCTCTTTCGTAATACGTGTAGCAGCACCAGTGAAGGTATTGAGGTTACGATCTACGATACCTGTACTGACGACGACTTCATCCATCAGGTTGTCGGCACTCTTGAGTATGACGCGCACGTTATTGCCGGAGGCATTGATTTCCTGCCCAAGGTAGCCTACACAGGAAATGACCAATACGTCCGCTTTGTCGGGGCTTTCTAGACTAAAGCTTCCATCGTGCTTGGTGGAGACATTCCGGCCATTGGACTTGAGACGGATAGATACGCCAGCTACGGGATTCCCTTTTTCATCAACTACGCGCCCCGAAATGCGATTCTGTTGTATGGTAGCTGTTTTGAAAGGAGGGGTGTCGGCTGTTGTAACCTTGCGTACACCCTTCTTTAGGACGATAGTATTGTCAAAGAAATCGACGGTGAGGTCGGTCTTACTCATTATTTGGTTGAGCGCATCTTTGAATGGCTTGTTGTGGATAGAAATAGAAAGGTCTTTAATATTGTTTACTTCTTCTTTGTCGTACAAGAAAACGTATCCACTTTGTCTTTCTAGCTCCTTGATAAGCTGTTCGAGGTGAACCTTCTGCCTATTGATGGTGACGTGCTGACCATAGGTATGAGCATTGACCTGCGATAGGCAAGTGCCTACCAGAAGTACGATGGCATTCAATTTCATAATTTTTCTTCGCATTGATCTGGTCCAGAATGCTAAGGGATCATTGGTGGTATTGCCTGTAGTTGGTACAGGAGATACTGACTTGGGCACACAAAAATAATCCCACGAAGAACCAGCTTGGTTTCTGTGAATTTTCATTAAATTTGGTTGTTGTGATAAATTAATTAGTTGATAACTATGACGGTTAACGCATTGCGACACTATAGACCGAAGGATGGGCCAACATTCTTCGGTTTTTTATGTCTATCGATATGCGCTAGATCGGTGTTTCTTTTGTCTTCATATAGATTATTAATTAAAGTGTTAGTTATTTGATCAGTAGTTTGATTCTGTCGTTTTGGATAGTAGGTTTTGCCTTTAGATCGGTGTGTTCCAATAGTTGGATAAGTTTGTCCAAAGACAGTTTCTTTGGTATTTTGCCTTTGTATTTGTTGTTATTCTTGGTGATGGTATAATCAATATCGATATTGTACCATTCAGCGATTTCTTGTAGTACATTGGAAGTATTCTGTCCATCTAGATAGAAGTATCCTTTTGTCCAGGCAAGAAAAGGCTCAAGGTCAACTTGCTCGACTTTCATATGAGCATTGCTCAGTGTAACCTGCTGTCCTGGATGTATTGTTCTCCCTTCGGATGTATTGCTATTGGTGACGAGGATAGATCCTTCTTCTAGGGTTGTGTGTTCGATATTCCTTCCTTTTTTAGTTTTTATGTTAAATCTGGTCCCTAGTACCTCGGTAACCTGCTGCTGTGTCTTGACGAAAAACTTTTGCTTTTCTTTGGTCTTAGATACAATAAAATAGGCTTCACCATCCAATTCTACGGTGCGATCTCCTTCTCCAAAACTATTTGGGTATTTTAACTTGGTGTTGGCATTGAGCATCACAATGGTACCATCTGACAGATTTAGCGTATAGTTGGCGTTGGGAGGTGTCTCGATAGTATTGCTACAAATCTCCGTTTTATTTTTACTGTTCTGAAAATAGGTGATCTGCCCGGTACTGTCTTTTCGGATCTCGATGTGGTCCAGCTTGATACAACTGTCGATAGCCATCTTTTCTAAATCGATGACCTGACCGCTCTCTAATGTAATCTTGGCTTGAGGGTCGGAGGGACTAATACTGGCAAGCAGATTGGTATCGGCAACTATAGCATTTTCGCGCCCTAAAAATAAATATCCCAATCCTGCAAACATAAAAATCGCAACGGCAGCCGCTAGTGGACGCCAGAGGCGATGTAATGGACGATCAGATACGTCTTGTCTGATACTGTCAAATACCTGACGCTTTACTGATTGTCCGGTGTGCTCTATATGTTCCTGGCTGGGATCGTAGTCTAGATGATAGCGTTCGTACCAATCCAGTATTTCTTCCTTTTCTTCAGGCCGTTCTTTCCGAATAAGGAATTGATATATCAATGCCAATATATGCTTAGCTTCTTTCATAAATTGATTATAACAGTCCGCTTTGTAAGGGTTAGTTATATATCAAGTGTCATTAAGAGTGGAGTGGTTCTAGTCGGAAATCAAAAAAAAAGTAAAAAACCGAATTTATTTTTTGATACTGTCCGTAATTGGTTGAGAGCCTTGTTTATATGTTTTTTTACGGTCGATTCCGAAATAGAGAGCTCATCTGCAATTTGTTTGATGCTGAGATGATGTTCGCGACTTAACTTAAATACTTCTTTGCACTTTTGGGGCAAATTTTCTATCTCAAGCTGTACCTGATCCAAAAGGTAACGGTAGTAGAGACGGTCTTCTATGGAGACTTCTTCTTGGATGATATCCAGATGGTCAATATCTAAAATGTTTAGCTCTTTATTTTTTTGCTTGCGGTATTGGGCCAATATAAGATAACGTACAGCGCTATATAGGTAAGCTGGAATGGATTCAATCTCCAAAATTGTGTTTCTGTTTTTCCATAAAGATAAAAACAGGTCATGTAGAATATCTTCAGCTGTATTTTGGTCCTTAATTTTACTTAGCACATGACGGGTGAGACTGGGGTAGAAGATATCATATAATTCGGAAAATGCCTTTTCATTTCCTTGAGAGACGCCTAACAGAATCTCGGCATATTTTTCTGTATGAATTGTATCGCTCGTACCCACGCCGCAAAACTAATAAAAAATAGTGAATCAAAAATTTGCGGTTAAAGTATGCTTTTATGTATTTCTTGGTATTGTGTATTTGCTTCTGTTTGTTCAGCTGTTAGATTCTCCGATTATCGGAGCAGACCTCCGCAATGACGACTCGATAACAGGCGTAGTGAAACGAAGTCCCGAATTTGCTTCGGGATATTAGACTCCGAAAAGCAGTCCTCGAGATAATCGGGGACTGCTTTTTAATAGCTATTTACTAAAATAATTAGTATTTAGTATTTATTGTTGTTATATTAGCTTTTGATTTTTAACTATTTATAAACGATAAGCTATGAAAGAATACTATGATTATGATGAAATTCTCCTGGCACTGGAAGAGCCG
>JBEBQJ010000149.1:0-11822 GCA_040395455.1 Sphingobacterium yanglingense
AGCATCTGACTGTTAATCAGAGGGTCGCTGGTTCGAGCCCAGCTTCAGGAGCAAAAGTGAAACCGACTATTATTAGTCGGTTTTTTTGTTTTACGTATAATGTACAACTTATGAGTTTGGTAATTGTCGGCACGGTGGCTTTTGATGCTATCGAAACACCTTTTGGAGAAACGGATAAGATTGTTGGAGGCGCAGCGACCTTCGCTGGATTAGCTGCTTCTTTTTTGTACGATAATGTGAAGCTGATCAGTGTAGTGGGGGATGATTTTGGAGACAATATGTCTCTTTTTAAGCGAGGGAACATTGATACCTCCGGGATACAGGTGGTTGCTGGTGGAAAGACCTTTTTTTGGTCCGGAAAGTATCATAACGATATGAATAGTCGGGATACTTTGGCGACTGACTTGAATGTGTTGGCCGATTTCGACCCTAAGATACCTGCTTCTTATCAAGATTGTAGTTACCTGTTGTTGGGCAATCTGACTCCTCAGGTTCAGATTGATACGTTGGCCCGCCTGCGGAATAAGCCGAAGTTGGTTGTTTTAGATACGATGAATTATTGGATGAATGTCGCTTTGGAAGACCTTAAGGTTGTTTTGAAAAAAGTCGATGTATTGACCATTAATGATGCGGAGGCAAGACAATTGTCCGGCGAATACTCATTGGTAAAAGCAGCGCAGAAAATAATAGAGCTAGGTCCAAAGTATTTAATTATTAAGAAAGGAGAACATGGCGCACTGTTGTTTGGCGACGGACAGGTCTTTTCTGCTCCAGCGTTGCCACTTGCTGAGGTCTTTGATCCGACCGGTGCGGGCGATGCGTTTGCCGGTGGTTTTATTGGCTATTTAGCGCGTGTGAATACGGTTAATTTCTCGAATATGAAAAATGCTGTTATCTATGGTTCTGCTATGGCCTCTTTCTGTGTCGAGCGGTTTGGTACCGAACGTTTACAGGATTTGACACAAGATGAGATCAGAGATCGGATACAGGATTTTATTTCGCTTTCAAAATTTGAGATAAGCGAATAGAAATTCGCTTATCTCCTTATATATTGCTTAACCTAAGCGTCCTACCACCGGAAATTTTTGAAATACAGTCTCGCTGTGCGGAGCATCGGCTAGTTCTGCTGTTAGATCTTGCCCCGCCCAGTGTTCATAGTGCATGCCTCTCTTCCATAATCTACTTGTCGATACATCATATATCAGTCCCTGATAAGCTACCCATATAGCGGGCTTGTCCTGGCCGTTTCTCAGTGCCAGTTGTGCTTTCGTGTAGTAGGGGAGTTCTTTGCAGTTCATTGCCATGGCGCAAAACTACAGAACTCAATTGATTTTATAGGCCGATAACGACTTTTTCATCATTTTACGTGCTACGTGTATCCTTGTTTTTACCGTACCTATTGGAATATCTAGGTATTCGGCTATTTCATGGTACTTGTACCCCTCAAAATACATCGTAAATGGGGTGTAATAGTCTTCCGATAGCGTGGTGAGGGCTGTGTTGATATCCTCCATTATAAACTTGTTTTCGCCATTATTTTGCGTGGCCGAAACGAGTAGGTTTGATGGAGAGATTTCCTCTTCTTGCGTAATGAAAGTGTTGGTCTTGGTGATTCTGCGGTAATTGTTAATAAAGGTGTTTTTCATGATGGTGTAGAGCCAACCTTTGAGATTGGTTCCATCCCGGAAGTTTTTGAAATAGGTGATTGCTTTTACTAAAGTGTCTTGTACCAAGTCATTTGCATCATCCTGATCTTTTGTGAAGTTTCGAGCATAAGACTTTAACGAAATCGAATGCTGAGTCACAAGGTTGTTAAATTCCATTCTGTTCATAGCGGTAGTGTTTATTCGTTTATTACAATAATTCGTTTTATTCGAAAACGATGGCTCCCTCCCGAGGTACAGAAAATATACCGGCTCTCTCAGTTTATTAAATGAACTGCAGTTCGGTAAATAGACAGCAAAGACTGTGCTAGTTTTTATTGAGAAATATTAAATTTTTGTTATTATAGAGTAAATTTTGATCAGAAGATGCGTCCACGATTATTTTAACGCATATTTTGCATTTTTGTTTTTAATAAGTTATTAAGAAATGTGGAAAACTTTTTTAAAAAATATTTACCTCTCGCTCCAATTCGATGCCAAACTCTTGGAATACAGATTCAATGATGCGTGTGGATACGTCAAAAATAGCTTGGCCTGTGGCCTCTCCTTTGTTTGTTAGAACAAGCGCTTGGTTCTTCCAGACTGCAACTTCTCCAATTTCTTTACCTTTCCATCCGGCCTGCTCGATAAGCCACCCGGCTGCGACCTTAGATTCATTGTTTCCTAATGGGTAAAAAACTAGCGTCGGGTGTTGTGTTAACAGTTGGTCTCGTTGTTGGTTCGAAATGATTGGATTCTTAAAAAAACTACCCGCATTTCCTATGGTACTTGGATCAGGAAGTTTTTCTACACGGATATAGGATACCACTTCTGCGACGTCTTTTATTGTTGGAGCAGCAATCCCTCTTTTTTTTAACTCCGACTCTATAGCTCCATAGCTCGTATTGATGGTAGCATGTAGATGCAGTTTGTATGTCACCGACAATATGATAAACCGGCCTTTATATTTACTTTTAAATATGCTATCCCGATAGGTGAAAGCACACTCATTATTGGTAAAAGTCTTGAACTCTCCCGTGCGTGTGTCGAATGCACGACAGCTATAGAATACGTGCATCAGTTCTGCACCATATGCTCCTATATTCTGCACTGGAGAAGCACCTACAGTCCCTGGTATCAATGCCATGTTTTCTAGGCCAGGGAAATTATGTTGGATACAGTACCAGACCAGGTCATTCCATATCTCGCCTCCTGCGGCGGTAATGAAGATGTTAGAGCCCTCGATAAAGTGTTGGATACCCGTATTTGCAACCTTCATGACAGTCCCTTCAAAGTCCTTTGTGAATAAGACATTGCTACCGCCGCCAAGAATGAGAAACTTCTGTTGGAAATAGCCTTTACGGTAGAGATCAGTGAGTGTTTTTTCTTCTCGGATTTCGACAAAATTTTTGGCTATAGACGGTACACCAAAGGTGTTTAGATTCTTTAGAGAGATATTGCTTAATACGTCCACGTAGTATCGATTTGACTTTTGCTTTTAAAAATTCAGATTAAAGTGCTATCTTTAATTGTTTTCTTGCGTAAAGATAGCAATAAAGCAAACTATTTGAACAAACTTATTTAATTTCGAGTATGCCGAAAAATGCAGATGAAAAGCGACTGAAGATTTTAGAAACGGCCAAGCGAAGATTTGCACACTATGGGATGGCCAAAACGACAATGGCCGAAATCGCTAAGGATCTTTCCTTTTCAAAAGCCCTATTATATTACTATTTCCCCGATAAAAACAGTCTTTATGCTGCCGTCCTTGAGCACGTCATGGAAGAGCTGGAAGAAGACATAACAGCGTCTTTAAAATCGGTAACTTCCGTTTCGGAATCCATTATTATCGTATTGGAAAAAAGGATGGAATTTGTCAAGAAATATTACTACATCCTTGAGTATACTGTTTTGATGCGTAAAGATTTGTCGTCCGAACTAGACCAATTGTTGATTGATTCTTTTGAAAATCAAAAAGGGATCATCAGGAGTGTGTTCCAGCGAGGAGTGGAGCGTGGCGAGCTAATGGATGTGGATTTGGAGGAGATTTCTAAAATCTTCCTATTCTCTTCTATGGGCATGCGACTGGTCGTGGTCAAAGACCTAAAGAGCAGTTTTATTCCGGAGAAAGAAGAATTTGATGCTATCTTGGCCATGCAAAAGAAAATGGCTGCGATTTTCATCCGAGGACTCAAAGCTTAGTTCGGATATCCGCGATTATCAAATCAGCATGTATTCTTGAGTTTTCAATAAACCACAGGTGGGTATTCAGGCCACCACATACCACACCGGCGAGATACATGCCTTTGATATTGGTTTCCATTGTAGTGGGGTCGTGACTTGGGATCATCGGTGCCGTTTCTGGGATGTCAATATTGAAATGCTGCAATAGCTCAAAATTTGGACGGTATCCTGTGAGGGCGATTACAAAATCATTGGCAATGATTTCGGTACCTTTCGGTCCACTGATATGGACTTGTTGCGTTTCTATTTTTGTCAGATTACTATTGTAACGCACCTCAATTTCTCCAGCAGCAATCCGATTTTCGATATCTGGTTTTACCCAGTATTTTACCCTAGGACTGATTTCATTTCCACGGATTACCAATGTCACTTTCGCACCTTTTCTATAGGTTTCTAGAGCTGCATCAATAGACGAGTTGCTGGCACCTACCACCACTACACGTTGCCCCGCATAATAATGGGGGTCATTATAGTAATGGCTTACTTTGGCTAGGTTTTCTCCAGGGATATTCAGGTGCATAGGGATGTCATAAAATCCCGTAGCCACAATAACGTTTTTGGCCCTATAGTTTCCTTTGGTCGACTGTATCTGAAAAATGCCACTTATCTTAGTGCAACTTGTTACCTCTTCAAATAGCCTGACATTTAAATCAAAGTGCGTGTAGGCTCTTCGGTAATATTCCAGCGCTTCAGCCCGTTTGGGCTTTGGGTTTGTGGATACAAAAGGCACATTGCCGATTTCAAGCTTTTCTGCTGTAGAGAAAAACGTCATATTTACCGGATAGCGGTACAGCGAGTTGACCAAACATCCTTTATCCAGGATGAGGTAGTCCATATTTTCTCTTTTCGCAGCAATACCGCAGGCCAGTCCTATGGGGCCAGCCCCAATAATCAGTACATCATACAGTTTCTCCATTTGTACTTGGTTTTAAGCGCTCTAAGTCCTCACTTTTTGTAATGAGGTCTGCTGTTATCTTCTGAATATCTGCTGCTATTTTTATGAGAAATTGCAATTGCTCCGTGATGAGTCTTGCGTCATCACTTTCAGTTTCCTCGGTATCTAGGCGTTCTATTCCTTTGAAAGGTTGGAATGGCGTATCCTCTCCTTGGCTCACTGCTGCAATTGTTTTTTCCAATGTACCTAGGGCTTTGTAAAGCTGTCTAAGGTGCGCATTGTTGAAGTGGTGGTTGTCAGCATCCTGTAGCTGCGTCATTAAGGTCGCTGTATACGACGAAAAGACGTGGTTCAGAATGACAAAACGGTTTACTTCCTTGGTTACATTCTGTCTCCATTTGGGCTCTGTCAATAGACGCTGAAATGTAGACCCCATATTGGCTGATGCAATATATACTTCTTTACGGGCCAGTTTATAGGATGTAACATCCTCCATATTGCCTGATAGTACACGTACAGCTTGCGCCAGGTAGTGATAGTTGGCTATTAATAGACCTCGTATATTCGTGCGTATCTGAAAGCTTTCCCAGTTCGGAAAGATAATATAGCTTGACAAAAACGCCAGAGAGCCTCCGATGAACGTATCAAGAATCCGCTCTTGCGCCATCTCTAAGGTATTGACTCCGGTGAAACTGAGCATAATCAGTACATAGGGAGTCATAAAGATTACCGCCATGATATAGTTGACGCGAAATAGGCTATAGGCAATAAGGAAGAAAATAATCAAAATAACGAACCGGGCTGTGAGATCCGGTATCATGACCAGTACAATACCTCCTAAGATACCTCCGATTACGGTGCCGATCAGTCGCTGTACATTCCGTTCCTTTGTCAGTCCAAAACCAGGCTTTAAGATGACGAGTATCGTCAGTAATATCCAGTACATCCCAAAGTGCGGGTAATTGATCAGGTTGAGCGTGAGGTACGTGCCTGACAACATGATCGACATACGCAGTGCATGTCTGAAGTTGCTCGAGTTTAAACTAAGGTTGTCTCTGAATTTTTCCCAGTTGAGCGCTTCATTGCGTAAGAACTTACGGCTATGCTGTATCTCTTCCTTTTCGATATTTACCGATTTGAATTGGCCATAGTTATATATATCCCGGATATGCTTGGTGATAGAGCGGATATTGATCAATATCTTTTTCAGGGGTATTGCACTTTGCTCAGAAGATTTGTCAAACTCGTCTACTGCCACCCTGAGTTTGTCGATCTCTGCTTCCAGATCGTATATCGGTTTAGGGACACGGTTTGCATTGATCTTGTAGGCGATATTGTCCAGCTCATGTGTCGCTTTTAAGATTACAGCTTTGATATTGTCCAATATACCCGATGGGCCATAGTTTATTCTTACTTTGTCGTAGTCGTAATGTGTGGTCATGCTCTGCTCAAAGAGGTCGATGACATCATTGAATATCAAGGAAAGAAAGCGTCCCTCTTTGGTCGTATCCTTTATGGATCGCTTGCTACGGAATAGGATATCCCTTACATTTTCCTGGTGAGAGTTGACCGCTATCTGACTTTCTATAAGTTTGATGTAATTGTCGTCGACCCCTATGCGGGTATCATAGAAGTTCGCCTTTAGTCTCAGGTATTCCGCAACTTGAAGGATAGTCTCCGACAGCTCTTGCTGGGCCAGCCGATAGGGGCGCACCTGCATGATCGAAAAGCTGATGAGCATATACCAAGAAGCCCCGATCAAGAAGTAGATGAGGTAGGTCATTTCCTCTTTTAGGGTATGTACGTCATCTACATTAATAAGCATGATCAGTAGACACATAGTTCCGATCGTTGCAGCACGTGTATTGAATACCGCCAACATGGAGAATAGAAAGGCCAGTATAGCGATGATAATCGTCATCAGGGGCAATATGCCATTGCACAGCGCTGTAATGAGGATCGTTATACTGCCTAATATGGTACAGTAGACCATTCCAAATTTGCGATGCCGTGGCGCACCCGGTGTATCGGATAGGCCGACGATCAGTGCACCTAAGGAGATGAGCGTACCTGTTTTAAATTCGCCAAAGAATGCACATATCACCACAGGGATAATCGTGCCCATCGTAATCCGCAATCCTTCGGAAAAGTATTGACTGTAAAAAAAACTGGTTATTTCTTCGGTCTTTCTCATATTGGTCCACTAAAGCTGGTCTAGGTATTTTCTGTCCATCCTTTTTTCAGAACGGAAAGTCGAGGCGGATACGCCTACAATTTCCTTAAACTGTTTGCTGAGGTGTGCCACACTACTATAGTTGAGACGATAAGCGATTTCTTTCAGCGATAGTTCATTATAAGAAAGAAGCTCCTTGGCTTTTTCAATCTTCACCTGTATATAATACTTCTCTACCGTAATTCCCTCCTGTTGGGAGAATACAGAGCTTATCGTGTGGTAGTTGGTCCCGAGCTTTTCACTGAGATAGGCCGATAGTTTGATCGGCTCCGTATTCAGCGCACCTACGAGCTCAATCAGTAGGGTTTTTACTTCTTTTGCTAAGTTGTCTTTAGGGTCTTCAATGAGTTCGAATCCAATATTTTCCAGTGCCGCACGGATCTGTTCGGTTTGCTTTTGAGGTATGACCGATTCAAATTGGATTGTACCTAGTTGTACGTTTGAAAAAGGAATCTCCAACTGATTCAGGATATCCTCGACTGCCAACACACAACGCTTACAGACCATATTCTTGACAGCTAATTCCATTTGTACCTCTTCTATTTTGTTTAGATTGTTTTTCGAGTATAAACTTAACGAAAATTGCCTTTATATGCAATATTGAAAGCTTGCATATAAAGGCAATTTGTAGATAATCCGCTAACTGGATTATAGCGAGACGACTAGTTTTTTACAGCCTCTACGTAGACGATGATTTCTACCGTCGGAGCAACTGCGTCTACACCTGTAGGTAGCTTGTCGTTGTATTTGATGTTGTAGTCAAAGCGGTTGATCGATGTTGTCGCTGTAAATCCTGCGCGGGTTTTGCCCCAAGGATCAGTGATGATACCACCGTTCTGTTTTACCTGGAATGTTACCTTTTTGGTTACATCACGGATCGTAAGATCTCCGGTTAGGACGAACCCGCCTTTTGCACGATTGAGCGAGGCATTGGTCAATGTCATTTTTGGATATTTCTCCGCATTGAAGAAATCGTCACTTTTCAAGTGGTCATCACGCATCTGTACGCGTGTATTGATGCTGTTTACATCGATAGAAAAGTTCACCTTAGCCTTGTCAAAGTCCGTTGCATTCGCTGTCTCCACAGTACCTTCTAGTTTGGTGAAAGCACCATCTACGATAGCGATACCTAAGTGTTTGACCTCAAATCTAGCATTGGTATGCGCAGGATCTATAGTCCAGCCTACCTGTGCAAGGCTGATGTTTGTAAAAAGGACGAGTGCAGTAAATACGCTTAATACAGTTTTCATATATAAATAATTTGTTTTTAAATAGCTATATGGAATATCCAAAGTGTTTTATGCATGTTTTGTTGTAAATTTCTGCTACATGGATATTTCATATGTTCTTATTTTTGTTTGTACAATGCAAAGGTCGGTCAAGTTTTCGGTCCAAAACTTAATCTACATTAATTAAACAAAAAAAAGCGGAATATGTTTTACTCCAGACCTTCCCACCAGCGCGGATATAGTTTATACTCTTCTAAAGACACTATCTGCCCTATCTTCGGTGTTAGGATTGCTATATGTTGGGCTGTGGCCGCTTCTGTAACCCGCTTTAGAGGTTCATCCCAGGCATGGTTGGCCAATGGAAATTTGGCCGAATGTACTGGGATCAGATAGCGGGCCTGTAGATCCTGTGTTGCAGTGACTACTTCCTCTGGCATCATATGTATATACTTCCACATGGTATTGTACTGCCCGTTCTCCAGAATCGCAAAATCAAAGGGGCCATAGGTATTACCGATTTCTTTAAAGTGCTTACCATAGCCGCTATCCCCTCCGATAAAGATTTGTTTAGAGCCTTTTAGTACAAATGAGGACCATAGTGTCGTATTGCGTTTGAAGGTTCTTCCCGAAAAGTGCCTTGCTGTAGTCGAGTGAATCTCGAATCCGTCTATTTGAGCTTGGTCTCCCCAGTAGAGTTCGGTGATCTGTGCAGCAGGGTATCCCCATTTTTCTAGATGTGCACCGACACCGAGTCCCGTCACGATATGTTTGACCTTATCCTTCAGCTTCATAAATGTATTATAATCTAGGTGGTCCCAGTGGTCGTGCGTAATAAAAAGGATATCAATCTCCGGGAGGTCCTCGACCTGGTAGTTGTATTCACTATCGAAGGCGCGTACACTCACCCGCACAGGAGTGGCATATTTGCTGAATACGGGATCCACTAATATTTTTTTTCCGTCCAGTTGGATATAATAGGACGAATGTCCAAACCATACATAGAGATTACTGTCTATGGGCAAGTGGTGTAAGTCATTTTTTTCTACGGGAATAAGGTCTTTGGGGATATTCCGTACCTTCTTGGCAAAGAAAAACTCCCTCAGCATTTTCGAATAACTGGTCCCCTCGGCTAGGGCAGGCGTATGTTCCAGGTTATCAAAAGCCCCCTCCTTATAGTTGGGTTTGCTCTGCATTAGCGCTAGGCGTGAGCCACTGGCATTTTTTCCAAATCTATCGTGTTGCATGTACAATAGTGTCACTAGGACCAGCAGTACAATGAGGGCTAGGATTACCTGCATACTTCGTTTTAAAAACTTTATCATCTCTTACTTAATATCTAAAGTTATACGAAATATTCTAATCTAAAAGTCATAACTTTAGAAGGCTACAATGATACATCAGATACTTATGCTAGTGAATACATCTTTGAGAAAAGTCTTTCTATATTTTTTCTTAGCCCTAGGGCTTCATTTTAGTGGGCAGGCCCAGGTGTTGCAAGCTGGATTTGACAAGGCCGAGTTTGCAGAAATTTTGGCTATTAATTCCCGTTTTTCGGAGAGTCCGGAGATGGCCCGGTATATTCCAAATCCCGAGCATTCCCGTTTGCTTTATAAGAGTGGCGAGGTCGGACTGGTCAATCATTGGCAACTCTGGCTCATGGATGAGCGTGTCGCAGTGATCTGTACGCGGGGTTCTACACGGGAGGGCGAGAGCTGGTTGGCCAATTTGTTTGCGGCACAGATTCCTGCCAAAGGAGTCCTACATATCGAGAAGGATTTTGAATTTGATTATACCCTGGCAGAGCATCCCCGTGCGGCAGTCCATGCGGGCTACGTCTTCAGCTCAGCTTTCTTACTACGCGATGTATTGCCCAAGATCGATTCTTGCTACCGTTCAGGTATACGGGATTTTGTTCTTTCTGGCCATAGTCAAGGGGGCGGAATTACCTATATCATGAGTGCCTATCTATTACAGCAGCAAAAGGCAGGCAAGCTACCTTCCGATATGCGCATCAAGGTCTATACCAGTGCGAGTCCCAAGCCCGGCAACCTTTATTTTGCCTATGATTATGAGCATACGGTAGGAGAGGGCTGGTCACAGCATGTCGTCAATACTGAAGATTGGGTGCCACAGTCTCCCTTTACCGTGCAGACTATTTCCGATCTGCCCGATGTCAATCCTGTGCCCGCTCTACGCGCTACACTCAAAAAACAGAGCTTTTTTAAGCGCTTATTTTTTAATTCCCTTTATAAAAAAATGACGAATCCATCGCAGAAAGCGGTAGACCGTTATCAGAAGTATCTGGGCCAATTTACAGGCAAGCAAATCAAAAAATACTATCCCGATTTTGTCATTCCCGAATTCGTCAATAGCAATGAGTATGTACGTACCGGTAAGCAGGTCGTTCTGTATCCGGACAGCAATTATTTTGAACAGTTTGATTATAGCAAAGACAAGACTAAGATAATGTTGCACCACTCGACAGTGGCCTACTATTACCTGCTCAAGCATACCTACGGGAAGTAAGGAATCTGTTTTTTTAAATAGCTCTATAACTTTTATTATTCGTGATTCAGAGGGCGTATTGTAAATCGATTTGCCTTTGTACACGGACTTCTTTAATTTTATTCTCATAATACGTTATAGCGAGCATGGCAAAACAAATAAAGGCATTGAAATGTCCCCAATGTGGTAGTGTAAAAAAGCAAAATGTCAAAGAAGACCATTATATCTGTAATCATTGTGGTACTGAGTACTTTTTAGACAATGATGATATCAACGTCAATATAAAACATCAATACGGGGACAATGGCCTCGATCCCAAAGTCAAAAGAAACATTATTGTAGGGCTGGCCAGTTTCCTGGTTATTATGCTTCTTTTCAATACGATCAAAAACTGTAGCAGTAGCAACGTGGTCTCTTCGACCACCAGCAGTGTAATAGATAAAGTGCAGGAAAAAAGCTACGTAGAACGTATAAAAGATCATCTTGCTTTTACGGCGTACAACAGTAAAAACCCGATGCTGCTCTTTATCATTATGCGTGGCAAAGATAGTTTTGATAGAGAAAATGCCACATATTTCGCTCGTTTTTATGATCCTTTAAAGGAAAAAACGGTTAATGATATTCCGCTCCCGGGTTGGAAAGACGATTATTATATACAGAGTCGTGTGTTTGCCGATGGGGCACATTATATCTGTGCAGACAAGAGTAATAAAGTCTACAAAATTGAGCCAGCGAAGAATGAGGTGGTGGATGTGACGGAGTCCTTTTTTGGAGGTGTCCCTGAGTTTGCTTCCGGTATCGCTACGTTGCGTTTTACCCAGGAAGTAGAAGGTGATGGTTTCAATATCATGACCAACGATGGCAAGGAATACTATTATTACCCTTTGGTCCGCAAGGTTTATAAGGATCATTCCGAAAGACGCAATGCCGGGGTAAAACTTTCCAGCCTATTGCCCGGCGCAACCCCTTTAGTGCGGTATGCCATATCCGAGAAAAGCCGTGACTATCCTGATGAGAAGATTCAACTGCTCAAATATTGGTATCAGCACAATCCAGGTTACCCTATCATGTTG
>JBEBQJ010000150.1:0-11813 GCA_040395455.1 Sphingobacterium yanglingense
TTGAAGACAGGATCTAGAAGCCATTAAAGACTTACACACTTTATGGGACACTGCCGATATTTATCGTTTTATCTCTTTTCCCATACCTCAAAGGTATAGTCATAAGCATGCTTTTCGTCTTTATTGTGTTTTTCCTGTCTCACAAGTTCCCATTCGGTAGAAGGTAGTTCAGGGAAGAAAGCATCTCCATCTATGCTAGTGTGTACACGTGTCAGTAATACGCGTTGCGCGAGCGGAAGTGTCTGTTGGTAAATATTGGCACCACCGATAATAAAGATTTCCCTTTCATCGCGACAATAGGTCAGAACATCTTGGATGCTATTAGCAACATCGACGTCTGTATTGCTATATTGTTGATCTCTCGTGAGAACTATATTTCTGCGCTCGGGTAGTGGTTTCCCAATGGACTCGAAGGTCTTGCGACCCATTACTATAGAATGGTCTATGGTAGATTTTTTAAAGTATTTAAAATCGTTGGGCAGATGCCAAGGCATTTGATTGTTTTTACCTATTGCATGGTTTTCTGCAGCAGCTACGATTAATGTTATTTTGGTACTCACGAAGTAAAAATTAAAAAGTAAAAAATAAAAAAGTCAGCACTTCGAAATATTCACTATACCGCTACTGGAGCTTTGATATGTGGGTGGAACTCATAGTTCACTAATTCGAAATCTTCGAATTTGAAATCAAAGATATCTTTAACTTCGGGATTGATTTTCAGTTGCGGGAGGGCTTTTGGTTCCCGTGATAACTGTAGTTCTGTTTGTTCGAAGTGATTGCTGTAGATATGTGCATCACCTAAAGTGTGTACGAAATCTGCGGCCTCCATATCGCATACTTGGGCTACCATCATCGTCAAAAGAGCGTAGGACGCGATGTTAAAAGGAACTCCTAAGAAGATATCCGCGCTTCGTTGGTATAGCTGACAGGATAACTGGGGCTTTAAGAGACCTTTTTCGGGTTGAGCCGGTGCAACATTAAACTGAAAGAAAGCATGGCATGGAGGTAAGGCCATGTTGTTGATTTCTGCGACGTTCCATGCAGATACGATGATGCGACGAGAATCAGGACTATTTTTCAGTTGATGGATAACTTGCGCAATCTGATCAATATGACCTCCGTCTGGCGTAGGCCATGATCTCCATTGTGATCCATAGACTGGACCTAAGTTGCCGTTTTCATCAGCCCACTCATCCCAAATGCTGACTCCGTTTTCTTTGAGATATTGAATATTGGTTTCTCCTTTCAGAAACCAGATCAATTCGTGGATAATGGAGCGTAGGTGCAACTTCTTGGTTGTGACCAAAGGAAAGCCTTCTTTTAGGTTGAAACGCATCTGATAACCAAAAACACCGCGTGTCCCCGTTCCTGTCCTATCTGTCTTCTCGACGCCTTCTGTGTATACGTGTTTAAGTAAATCTAAATACTGTTTCATGATGTTTATGCTTATTCGTTAAATCGTTAATCTGCGAATACGTGGATTTGCAGACACGTTCAAATCTAAGCAAATTACGGTGAAAGCTGAAATTTTGTGTCATGAACATCTCACATCTTGCCCGGAAGGACTGAAATATAAAAACTGGAATCTCATGTCTATAAAAATGTGTATTTTTGCGGATTGGATTTTCCAAATGACCTACAAACGGTCGAGTTATATGGATATGAATAAAAAAGTTGCTTTTTACACGTTGGGATGTAAGCTGAATTTTTCAGAGACATCTTCTATTGGTCGTATTTTTAAGGATGCGGGCTATGAAACCACGCCTTTTAATTCGCAGGCAGATGTTTATGTTATTAACACCTGTTCGGTGACGGATCATGCAGATAAGAAGTGTCGTAAGGTGGTGAAGGAAGCGCTTAAACATTCGCCAAATGCTTATATCACTATTGTAGGGTGCTATGCACAGTTGAAACCAAAGGAAATCTCGGAAATCCCTGGTGTAGATATGGTCCTTGGAGCGGCTGAAAAGTTTAATATTATTGAACATATCAATGATCTGACGAAACAGGAAAAGGCGATTATTCATAATGGACCTATTGATGAAACCAATCAGTTTGTATCTGCGTTTTCTATTGGAGATCGTACGCGTACCTTTCTGAAGGTGCAGGATGGATGTGACTATTCGTGTACGTTCTGTACGATACCATTGGCGCGTGGCGCATCCCGTTCTGGTAAGATAGAAGATATCGTGAAGCAAGCAGAGGAAATAGCTGCTTCAGGCGTGAAGGAGATCGTACTGACGGGGGTGAATATTGGAGATTTTGGAATCCGTGACGGCAAGCGGCAGGACAAATTTCTCGATTTGGTCAAGGCTTTGGACGAAGTCGAAGGGATAGACCGTATCCGCATTTCTTCTATAGAGCCGAATTTATTGGCCAATGAGGTAATCGAGTTTGTTGCGCAATCAAAACGATTTGTTCCTCATTTCCATATGCCGTTGCAGTCGGGAAGCAATAAGATATTGGCGCAGATGCGTAGACGCTATAAGCGTGAGCTGTACGCTGAAAGGGTGGCAAAGATTAAAACATTGATGCCTAATAGTTGTATCGGTGTGGATGTGATTGTAGGTTTCCCAGGAGAGAGTCGTGAGGATTTTATAGATACGTACAATTTCCTGAATGAAATGGACATCTCCTATCTACACGTGTTTACCTATTCGGAGCGAGAGAATACGATTGCAGCACAGATGGAAGGTGCGGTACCCGGAGCACAACGATCAGACCGTAGTAAAATGCTGCATATTCTGTCTGAGAAAAAACGTCGTGCTTTTTACGAAGCGAATCTTAATGCTGTCGGCGAGGTCTTGTTCGAATCGGATATCAAAGACGGATATATGCATGGTTTCTCCAAAAATTACGTCAAAGTACGTACGCCATATGATCCGCTTTTGGTGAATGAAATTGTTCCCGTACGTTTCACCTCTATTTCGGAGAATGGAGAGGTGGATGTAGAAGAACTGCCAGAGATATTGGCACATTAAATAAGAAAAGAAAAGCCCGCATCAGCGGGCTTTTCTTTTCTTATTTAATTTTCTTGTTGTCTATTTTGAACTCTTCAAATTCTTTGTTCAATCTTAGAAGCTTAAATGTCGAACTGATAAGTTCATTTGTTTCTAATAGTATGGAGAAGTATAGCTTTGTGTTTTTTGGGCTATTCTCTGTCGTACGTATGTGGTCAATCTGCTTATCAACTAGGTTATTGATGACCTTTTGCAGTTGATCTCGTTGTTTCATCGTATTATCGATCTTTAAGAAGTCACGACGCTTATACATATTATAGACTTCAGCATACCAATTGCCCAATTCGTCACCTACTAGACGAAGGTCATTGCCTTGGTAATCCTTTAGCGATTTATGATTATTGTCTACGTGGTTGTGTGCATTGGTGGCGATGACGTACAGGTTTTCTACAATATCCTGTAGATAACCTAAGGACATAATGTAGAACCGGCTACCTTTTGCCGACGAATCGTCCAGATTACGAATAAAGCTGTAGAGGTTGTCATTCGTTGAATCCAAGTCTCGCAAGAACTTCTTGATAAGCTTTTTATTCATAGCAAGTGACGTCAGATCATTTTTGATCAATCCATCTACGATTTCTTTGTAGAAAATGTTGGATTTTGCAAATACTTCACTGATTTGATTAGAACTAGCCTCTGTTACCTGTTGTAAGGTGTGTATGTCTTCCTTGCCTAACTGTAATTTCCGTTTTGCCTGTTCAGCTACTTTTTTCTTGTGGCTTTTCGCATTGAAAACTAAAAGTATAGCTAGTAATACAAGCGCACCTACAAAGGTCATGATACCGCCTATCTTTAATAAGTAAGCTATGATGAATGCTCCTGTAAACGCACAGGCTGCTGTAAAGAACCAACCACCGATAACATGGAAAACACCAGATACGCGGTATACTGCACTCTCGCGGTCCCAAGCTCTATCTGCAAAAGCGGTACCCATAGCGACCATAAAGGTCACATATGTAGTTGATAGCGGAAGTTTCATGGATGTGCCTAATGCAATTAGACTGCTGGCAACCATTAGGTTGACTGAGGCACGTACCATATCAAACATAGGCTCGTCCTGTGATTTCTTTTTTGTGGAGCGTTCATTTTCAAAGGAACGGTCTAGACGGGCTTGAAGAGCACGGGGCATCAGGTAGCTTATAGCATTACCTATATTCATAAAACCACGGACAATCCATCTAGATAAGGTATTGGGCTGAAATTTTTCGGTGCTAGCGTCTTGGCTAGTTAGGTTCATCTCGGTCTCAATAACTGTTTTTGCTTTCTTAGAAGTCCATAGCGTGACAATCATAATAGCTCCAGAAATAAATAAAATCCATACAGGAGCTACGATATCGGCAGAACCAAGTTCTCCCATCATATAGGTGTCAGGATTGCTTCCAGATGCTTGGAAGAAGCCAATTGACTGTATCGCTGCAACAGGGACACCAATGAAGTTGACCAAGTCGTTTCCAGCAAAAGATAATGCTAAAGCGAATGTGCCTATCCCGATAATAACTTTAAGGATATTGATTTTTAATCGGGTCAGAATGAAACTGAATGCCGTGAATAAAACAAAACTTCCAGCGATAAGTAGTAATTCATGGGTGTTAATCCATTCTTTTACCGACTTGTCAATGAAAGTAACTGTTTTTAAACCTTTGATAATTATAAAATAGCTAATTGCAGCAAGGGCCACTCCGCCAAAGAATACCCCAAAGGATTTCATCTTTTTCTCAAATTGAAATGTAAAGATCAAACGGGATACATATTGTACGGCCATACCGACGGTAAAAGACAAAACCACGGACAGGAGTATACTTACTACGATTTCTGAAGCTTTTTCAGTATTAATATACTGGGATAAGGTAGACCAATCCCCTGTGGTTGTGGCTATTTTATATAGTCCTAAACAGACAGCACCTCCCAAGAGTTCAAATACGATGGATACGGTAGTCGATGTAGGTAAACCGAAGTAGTTGAAGATGTCAAGTAGAATAATGTCGGTGATCATTACTGCGAGGAATATGATCAGTACATCATTGAAGCTAAACATACTGGGGATGTAGATTCCGCTTCGTGCGATCTCCATCATACCACTTGAAAAAACGGCTCCACACAATATTCCTGCACTGGCGAGGATCATGATCAATCGAAATGGAATGGCTTTAGATCCGATAGCCGAATTCAAGAAGTTTACAGCGTCATTACTTACACCGACCATCAGGTCGATCACACCTAGGGTGATAAGGGTGACGATGACTAAATATAAATAATTGTCCATAGTTTTATTTTTGCAAAACTATGAACAAAAAATGAAGTATATATTAAGTTAATGTTAAGAGTTGCTTTTTTTGTTATTTGTTTATTTAAAGCAATTTAACCAGTGTTTTGCCATGAGGTCTGCTCCAGCGGCGGAAGTATGTACCCCATCGGTCGTCCAATAATCTCCAGGAGCTCGTTTGCAGGCGGTATCGAAGATACTTTGATAAGGAAGAAATACTGCTTTATACTCTTTTGCAATATCAGAGGCTACCTCTTGATAGTGTGCGAATTCAGGAAACCAGCTTTCGTCGACATGCTTTACGTTTTTAACCGCAAAGGGTTCAGCGATGATTAATCTGAGCTGTGGAAAGCGTTCTAGCGTTGTATCCAGTAGCTTTTGATACTGTTCTTTATAGAGTTGGGCTGTGCCGGAGTATTTTCCACTTCTTTTGTGCCAATAATCATTTACTCCAACAAGAATACTTAATACGGAAGGAGCGAGGTCGATGCAATCGGCTTGCCAACGGTCCTGTAGTTGGGGTACTTTATGACCACTGATTCCTCTATTGTATATTTTAAGGTTCTTGTCGGCATATTTGTTCAGCATGGCGCTTGCGGCAAGCATCGCATAACCTCTGCCCAATGCTTGAATGTCATTGGGCATGAGCTTGTCTTTGGCTCTGCCATTGTCTGTAATGGAGTCGCCTTGAAATAAGATAATGTCATTTTGCTTAATCTCCAATTTATTCTTGGTGACGAGCGGTGCCGCTTTTGAGACTTGATTGGCCAGTACGGTAGCTCCTAATGCTAGTACCGAACCTTTGATAAATGTTCTTCTATTGTTCATGTATTATAGGTTTAGTATTCTAAAACTACAAAAAATATAACAGTTTTTCAGAAAGATCCATCAAATTAACGCTTTACTACCGGATATTAGTCATTAACAATATTTGTCCAAGGCAGTCCTAATGACTTGGCAAGCTTCCAGAATCTCGGTCGTCGAAATGGTCAATGGAGGAGCTATCCGCAATGCTGTTTCACAATGAAGGTACCAGTCGATCATGACGCCGTTTTCAGCACAGTATTTACTGATATTGTAGACTTGGTCGAAATTGTCAACCTGTAGACACATCATCAGGCCAAGTCCTCGGATTTCCTTAACCTGCGGATGGCTCAGTTCTTTTCGGAATAGAGCCGCCTTTTCAGCTACTCCTTCGATTAGTTTTTCCTCTAAGATAGTTTCCAGAGATGCTAAGGCTGCTGCACAGCTTACCGGGTGGCCTCCAAAAGTGGTGATATGACCGAGCATAGGATTGGCTTTGATGACATCCATTATTTCTTTAGAAGCGACAAATGCACCTAATGGCATGCCCCCGCCTATGCCTTTGGCAAGCATCAATATATCAGGGATGATGCCGAAATGTTCGAAAGCAAATAGTGAACCTGTGCGCCCAAACCCGGTTTGTATTTCGTCAAAGATCAATAAGGTTCCTGTATCTGTACATTTTTGGCGTAACGCCTGCATGTAAGCTACATCGGGGACACGTACGCCGGCCTCACCTTGTATGGCTTCGACAATTACCGCTGCTGTAGCTGTCGTGATATGAGACAGGTCATCGTGATCATTGAAAGTGATGAAATCAATCTCGGGCAATAATGGAGCATATGCTTCCTGATAGGCGGGATTGCCAATCAAGCTTAACGCGCCTTGGGTACTGCCATGGTAGGCTTTTTTTGCGGCAATAATCTGTCTACGACCCGTAAATTTTTTGGCGACCTTCATGGATCCTTCTACAGCTTCGGCCCCTGAATTGGTCAGGTAGACAGATTGAAAGAAAGGAGGAAGTTGTTCTAGTAGTTTGGTCGCAAACTGAACCTGAGGCGCTTGTACAAATTCGCCATACACAGTCACGTGCATATATTTGTCCAATTGCTCTTTTATGGCTGCAATCACTCTAGGGTGGCGATGTCCAATATTGCTGACGTTGAATCCTGAAACTAGGTCTAGGTATTTTTGCCCTTGTGGGCCGTATAAATAAGAGCCTTCTGCTCTTTCGACTTCTATCAAACGGGGGCTTTCTGATGTTTGAGCCGTGTTTTTTAAGAATAACTCTCTATTACTGATCATACATGAAATTAAAAAGTAAAAACTAAAAAGTAAAAAAATAGTGGTAAGAAACTCGAAGCTTAATACAGCAATAGGACAAAGGGAACAATAAAAACAGAAGCCACTCTTGTGAGAAGTGGCTTCTGGCTTACTTTTATTACTTATGGTATTACTCGGCGGTAATCAAAAAGTAGTTCTTTTTACCTTTCTGGACTACCAGGTATTTGCCATTTATTAACTGTTCTGCGCTTATCGTTTGTTCGATATCACTAAGCTTTTCCTTATTTAAGGATACACCACCGCCAGTCAGCATCTTTTTGGCCTCGCCTTTGGAAGCGAAGACAGAAGCTTTAACAGCTAGAAGATCCAGGATATTGATTCCTTCTGTTAATTCATCTTTGCTGATTGTAAATTGTGGTACACCATCAAAGACGTCCAATACAGCTTCATGTTCTAAGTTTGCTAAAAACTCTAGAGAACCATTGCCAAATAAGAACTCAGAAGTCTTAACAGCTGTCTCATAAGCTTCTAGAGAATGGGTACGGATGGTAATATCTTTGGCCAAAGCTTTCTGAACAGTACGTAGATGTGGAGCTGTATCATGCTCTGCAATGATGGCATCCAATTCTTCCTTGCTCTTAAGCGTGAAAATCTTGATCCAGCTTTTGGCATCATCGTCTGTTGCATTTAACCAAAACTGATAATATTTGAACGGTGACGTTTTCTTCGCGTCCAACCATACCGCTCCAGATTCCGTTTTACCAAACTTCTGCCCATCGGATTTTTTGATCAACTGTGTCGTTACAGCAAATGCAGTTCCTTGGTCTTGGCGTCTGATCATTTCTGATCCTGTGACGATGTTTCCCCATTGATCTGACCCACCCATTTGTACTTTACAGTTGTGGTGTTTCCAAAGGTAATAGAAATCGTATCCCTGGATTAATTGGTACGTAAACTCCGTGAATGATAGTCCGTTATCGCCTTCTAAGCGTTTCTTTACTGAATCTTTGGACATCATATAGTTAACAGTAATTAACTTACCCACATCACGAATGAAATCCAAGAAACTGAAATCTTTGAACCAATCGTAGTTGTTTACCATTTTAGCATCGTTGTCACCATCGCCAAAATTTAAAAACTTTGATAACTGATTCTTTAGGGCAGCAACATTGTGGTTTAATGTAGCCTCATCTAATAGATTTCGTTCTGCCGACTTGAAAGAAGGGTCTCCAATCATCCCGGTAGCACCACCAACTAGGGCTACAGGTTTATGGCCAGCATTCTGAAAATGGATTAATGTCATGATCTGGGTCAAATGACCGACATGTAAAGAATCGCCAGTCGGGTCGAAACCGATATATCCAGATACTTTCTCTTTGTTAAGTAAGTCTTCGGTACCGGGCATAATATCTTGAAGCATGCCTCTCCAACGTAATTCTTCTACAAAATTCATAAGTGTTGTGTTTGATTTTCATTTTTCTTACGGAATATCCTGTTTTGGATATTTCATAATGATATGATTATTTATTAGGAGCGTTTTCGATTCATATTATATGTATGAATTCATTTCACTCGGTTTAACTTTTTTATTATAAGATTGCAAAGATAAGATATTAAGCTGTATATTACGATAATTTAAGAGATACTCCTGTCGTGAATTTTTTATCGCACTACTATTTTGAGCGTTATGCTGTAGAGCCTGAAAGGGTTCTCGGGGGACTTTTGCCGGATCTTCTAAAGAATGTGGATAAGAAATATGCTTTTCAGATCCATAAATATGATGATGTATTAAGGAATACTCCTAAGGCGCAGTCTATAACGGATGGGTGGCTTAGACATGTAGAGATAGACCGCTTATTCCATAGCTCAGATTTCTTTTATAAGCATACACATCAATTGAGGCTGGTTCTTGAAGATGATATTGCTGATTTACCGGTAAGGGCCTCGTTTTTGGCGCATATTGGACTAGAGTTATTGTTGGATCATGAGCTAATAGTGCATAACCTGTTGAACGTGGGAAGACTTTATGAGTATCTAGATCAGGTAGATAGGAAGGCGGTAACTGCCTATCTCCAAAATTTAGGGCATGTTGATGTCGATCGTTTTTTTGTTTTTTATGACCGATTTGTCACTTCTAGATATATCTTTGATTACGCTAAAATAGAGAACCTTCCGCATGCGCTGTTTAATATATGTAAGCGCATATGGGATTTTGAAGCTACGCAGATGCATATTCAGATATTGGGGGATAGGCTCGACGAATATAAACAGACACAGTTGCAGGACTTTTTTGAAATCTATAGCGACTTAAGTCAAAAGCTGGAATGAGGTACGGTACAGTGAACGAACGCTTTTAGCTTATTGTCAACTTTAAAATATGATATATCCTTTTGGCAGAAACTGCACAAAAGTGGAGGAATACAGTTTGAATCCGCCGGCTAGCGGATGGACAATTAAAAATCAAATTATATATATGAAAAATCAACTTTTCAGAAAGAAAAGTGTTGACCAGATTCTAATCGATTCAAAAAACCATGGCTCAGGATTGGCAAAAATTTTGGGTGTCAGAGATTTAGTGTCTCTAGGTATTGCAGCAATAGTAGGTGCTGGTATTTTTAGTACCATTGGACTGGCTGCTTATAACGGTGGTCCTGCAGTATCACTTTTATTTGTTTTTGTAGCGTTTGCCTGTGTGTTTACTGCACTTTCCTATGCTCAGTTTGCCAGTACGGTTCCAGTTTCAGGTTCAGCATATACCTATGCTTATGTCGCTTTTGGGGAATTGTTTGCCTGGATTATTGGATGGGCTTTGGTCTTAGAGTATGCGGTGTCGAATATGGTGGTCGCTATCTCATGGTCACAATATTTTGTTTCTATGTGTGAGGGATTTGGTATCTATATCCCCAAATGGTTAACCATGGCACCTGGATATGCACTCGAAGCGCACGAAAAAATGCTGCTTGTTGGTGCCGATAAACTTTCTGGGATAGATAAGATTGCACTTGAAGCATATAACACAGCCCCAAAGGTTGGCGATTTGCCAATTGTTTTTGATCTGCCAGCGGGTTTGATTACAGTATTGGTGACATGGTTGGTCTACATTGGGATAAAAGAGTCACAACGTGCCAGTAATATTATGGTTATCATTAAAATAGGGATAATCATAGCCGTAATCATAGGTGGGGCTTTTTTTATCAAACCAGAAAACTGGACGCCATTTGCTCCGAATGGGATGGGTGGGGTCTTGAGTGGTATAGCAGCAGTCTTTTTTGCTTTTATCGGATTTGATTCGATATCTACTACGGCTGAAGAATGTAAAGATCCACAACGGGATTTGCCGAAAGCTATGATTTACTGTTTGATTATATGTGCGGTGTTGTATGTACTGATTACATTGGTATTGACAGGGATGGTCAATTATACGGATTTAAATGTGAAAGATCCTTTGGCGTATGTGTTTCAATATGTTGGGTTTGATCATATGGCTGGTATAATCTCTGTTACTTCTGTAATCGCTATTACGAGTGCCTTGCTTGTTTTCCAATTGGCGCAACCTCGGATATGGATGACGATGAGTAGAGACGGATTGTTGTGGAAGAAGTTTGCTACAATCCATCCTAAATATAAAACACCTTCTTTTGCTACATTGGTGACGGGAGTGGTCGTAGCGGTACCCGCTCTGTTTTTTAAGATGGACTTTTTTGTAGACCTTACCTCTGTAGGGACATTTTTTGCATTTATCCTAGTATGTGGCGGGGTGTTGTATATGGATAAAACAGGCCTGTCGAAGAAATCAAAATTTAAGGTCCCTTACATTAATGGCAAGTATCTTGTCGGTATTGGATTTGTTATTACGGCTGTATTGATGTTTGTTTATGGAAAGGAGAGTTTTCAGGAGTGGCAGACGCTAGGTACAAAAGATGTAATCATACA
Organism: Sphingobacterium yanglingense; assembly: GCA_040395455.1. Classification (GTDB taxonomy): domain Bacteria; phylum Bacteroidota; class Bacteroidia; order Sphingobacteriales; family Sphingobacteriaceae; genus Sphingobacterium; species Sphingobacterium yanglingense_A. The sequence continues at coordinate 11,305 of JBEBQJ010000150.1, forward strand.
CAAGTCGCTGGTAGTTGTATTTTGGGGAACTTGGTTGGTAATGAGTGTGATGAGCTTTAAACATAATTTTTCATTGCTGCCAGTGATTGGTATTTTGGTTAATCTCTATCTTATGAGTGAACTCGGTGCTAGCAATTGGATTATTTTTATCATTTGGTTGGCAATCGGTCTCCTGATCTATTTTATGTACGGGTACAAACACTCCAAGTTGAATAAGGACGCTCAGTCGGAAGCATAAAAAAGAAAACCGTAAAAGTGTAAAATTGTGAAGAGTTTATTACTTTACAATTTTACCTATTTACGGTTTTACGTTCTAACTAATTGTTTTTTACTTTAACCTTCTTAGTTTAATGTTTTCGGTATTAGGGATATTCAAAGGAACGCGTTCTAACGTAACGAAACTACTATCCAATCCAAATCCTTTTTCTTCGCTTAAACTGAAGTGTTTTAGTATCTTGTAGATTTCCATAATGATGCGGTCTCCCCAACTTAGATCGCTGGTTCTAGAG
>JBEBQJ010000151.1:0-11572 GCA_040395455.1 Sphingobacterium yanglingense
CACAAGGACTGGAATCTGCTGGATATAATGCAATATGTAAGGATTGTCATACACCATGCCTACTTTCACTGCCAATAAGCTAAGGCCGTTTTTGGGGTAGTAAAAGAAACTACCATGAAGTCAGCAATTTTGTGGCTTGTGTTAAGTATAACAAACGTCAAACTAGCGTAAAGTGAAAATAAACGGCCTAGGGTGTTGTAGCGTTAAGAAAACAGAAGAAGTACGACGAGAATGGATTTAAGAAGTGAAACGGCTCAAATACATTCCGGACTTCGAACAGTTTTTAGCGTAACAATACTCAAGCCTTGACTTTTTTTGCTTCGTTTTTTTGGTCAAGCAAAAAAATGAAGGTCCTGTCCTGACAAGGACAAGTATGACGATATTAATCCTTCTTTTAGTACCAATCCTTGAAAACCCCTTAAAACTTTATAAAAAACAAAAACAACAACCAGGTCGCTTTATCACCGAAGCGCAGTTTAAACCGCTTCAACGCGGAGGAGATTTGATTACGCACAGTTTGCACCGATATTCCGAGCTTATCTGCAATCTGTTGGGCAGAGAGGTTTTCAAACCGGCTTAATAGAAATACCTCCCGCATTTTGTCGGGCATCGCATCTATTTCCTTTTTCACCAATTGATTTTCTTCGGAAAAATCATCTTGTTCCCCCTCTTGGAAACTATAGTCCCAATATTCCTCTTGCTCATTAAGGGGAACAAAAATTGGAAGGCGATCCCTATGGGCGTAAAAATCATAAATCTTATGCCGTAACATAGACAACAGGTAAGCCTCTATATTACTCTTCACGTGCCAATAGCCTCTATTTTTCCATATAATATAAAATACATCTTGAGTGATATCGGAAGCATCTTCTTCTCGGGGTAATTTTTGAAGAGCCATACGATACACTTTTTTCCAATAACCATCGAATAGCTTCTTAAAAGCATTGGGATCAGCATCATTGATCGCCTGTACCATTTCAAGATCTTCCCTTTTCACAATATGCGTGATTTATCCGTTATTAGGAGAGTTAGTGTAAAATTTAGATGTCAAGTATAAGAAAAAACAAGTATAAAAGAAAAAACCGCTGATGAAATCTTTCACCAACGGTCTACACACTAACTATTAAAAATCACTTAGCAATCCGCCAAGGTGATTTCTAGCTCTGTTTAACTTCCAAACAGCTTGGCCAAATAAGCTTCCAGTTCCTTGCCACGCAAGTTTTTCGCAACGATTGTACCATCAGGGCCAATCAAAAACGTCGTGGGCAGTGTCGTTACTGCAAATCTGCTGGTTGCAATAGCGTCATCGCCACTCACATCATGCATCTGCACCCAAGGCAGCTGCTGATTTTTCAGCGCTCCCTTCCATGCAACTTCACTTTTGTCTGTAGAAATACTCAATATCTCAAAAGGCGCCTTTCCTTTATATTTTGAGTACACTTCTTTTAATGTCTTGAACTCTTCAATACAAGGACCACACCATGAAGCCCAAAAATCCAACAACACATAATTACCTTTTAATGAAGAAAAGCTTATCTGCTCTCCATTTTCATTGGATAGTGAAAAGTCTTTAACCACAGCCCCCTCTTTAGAAAGCAATGCACCTTTGATCTGGTTGCCAGCAGATTTTCCAAAGAAACTCTTTTTAACCTCCGAAGACAATCCCTCGTATGCTTTCAAAGCATTCTCTGGAGTCATCGCCTTACCGTAGCGATCCAACAAGAATGCCGAACCAAAGACATCTGCATTTTTAGCGACAACCTCTGCGATAATATCTGCACCGTTATTTCCACGCTCTTGTAGCAACGCAAAATATTGGTTCAACACGTCATGCGATTTAGATCCCGACACCTTAGAAGTGTAGAAAGACTCTAGGTCCCCTTCGACAGTGACCGTCCCAGGCTCATCCACAAGAACACCAAATGGAGCATAGCCACCATGTTTTTTAGATTCTGCCTCCGAGGCCAACATATGTCGCGTCGGCACCGTAAAAGGACGGATGATCTCCCAAGCGCCATTGTTTACTGTTGTCGTATCATTATCTCCCGTGATATTATTATATAGATAGACTTTCGTGCCATTGTACTTTGGATCCACTTTCCCGACCAAGACTACTTTGTCCGAAGTCTGCGCCTGTACATTAAAGAAAGAAAGTACTGAAAACGCAAATACAGCTACAATTGATCTTAACTTTATCATAGTATACTAGTTTAAAAGTTCCGCTAATTTCTCATGCAATTGCTCACCTCTCAAGTCTTTAGCAACAATCTTCCCTTCTGGATCGATCAAGTAGTTCTGTGGTACGCCACGTACTCCGTACATTTTAGCAACCTCATTATTCCAGAACTTCAAGTCACTCACATTTGTCCAAGTCAACTTATCGTCTTCAATAGCCTTCAACCAATTTGCTTTCTTACCTGGTTGATCTAGTGATACCCCCAAAACAGTAAAGTTCTTATCCTTGAACTTTTCATAAGCAGCCACTACATTAGGGTTTTCTGCGCGACAAGGCCCACACCATGAAGCCCAAAAATCGAGCAATACGTACTTCCCTCTAAAATCAGACAACTTCACCGGATTATCGTTCACATCATTCTGCGTAAAATCGGGCGCCATCACACCTACAGCCGTTGTTTTCGCTGCGTGGATCTGTTTTGCAAACTCCAGTCCGACCTCTGATTCACGGATTGCTTTTGTCAACGCATTATAAGCAGGCTCCATTTCTAGAACCGTCTTTCCCGCCTGTAACTGATCCTGAATAGCGATCAAACTAAAATAGGAAGTAGGGTATTTAGCAATATAATCTTCTTGTAACTCTCTTTTCTTATTGGCAAATACCATATATTGATCACGAAGAGGAGTTGCAAATGATTCGTCTTGGCGTTGCTCAGGAGTAGCGCTACTGTATTTCATATTGATGTCTTTGATTCCATCTTCTGACTCCTTCAACATATCTTGATAAGCCATATAAGCCGTCTGTAAAGCAGAACCTTTGATCACAGCTGTTTTCAAAGAATCTTTAGCGTTGATAACAGTCTTCCCTTTATCCACATAGAATCCAACCATATCTGTATTATAGTTTACACGATTCCACCCCTTATTTTGCTGATCATATATCATGTATACCATGGTCGGTCCATTGGCCTCTCCTTTAAAAGAAAACTTACCTTTTACCACCGCTACCGAATCCAACACTTCGCTACTTGGTGTACGGATAGACATAAATACCTTCCCTTCTTTCTGAGGGGACTGTATCTTTCCTTCAATACTGAAACTTGACTTTTGCGCCATCGCTGCACCTGGTAGCGCCAACAACAACATCATTTTTAAAACTCTCATCTATCTATTTATTTTAACGTATTAGCATATATCAAGATCAGCAGGTCCTAGTACCTGCTGATCTTATTTTTTATTGAAAACTATCTAGTTTTTGACGGTATTTATCACCGGACGCCTGGATATCCCAGTTGTACTCCTTTTTCAGATATTCGGTAAGCACTTTATACTTCTCCGTTCTCTTGGGGCTATTGTCTAAATAGTTCTTCTTAACATTATCAAAAGACTCCAAGACAAGTAGACTCAACCATTGGGACAAATCGGTACCATACTCCTTCGACCCGCTTGCCGAGATATAGCCTCTTTCAGCAGCCATTTTATCTAACTCCGCATCACGAATTTCTTTCTCTTCATCAGAATTCCCAGGGAAATTTTTCCTTATTTCGTCCATGATTTTCCCTTTATCATAAGGCATACCCGCCGCTTCAAATCCTGGAATTTCCTCTTCCATACGTTGTACCAACATACTGGATAGGCTACCCCAGACCATACGTGTCACCACCGAGTCCTGATAGTAGTGTGTTTCGGGCACAGTAATAGGCTGTGCATTCTCAACCTGATTAGGCCAACACACAATAAGTCGCGTTCTTCCTAATGCTTGAATATTTTGTTCCCAGTAAGATCCATTATACGTCTTCACAAAGAAAAACTCCCTAGGGAATATACGACGGGCGTAGTCGGTCGAAACATTATGTAATAGCGTATCCATAAACATTATAGCACTGGGTTTCATTTCTTCATCAAGAGGTGTAGCCCCAAAGCGATTACCTGCATCTGTCCATAAAATAGCATTCGTGACTTCTTTGGCATCTTTAAAATTAAGGCGTAACCATACATCATAGGTTTTAAACATTTCCTTGATGGCCGGTAATTCGTCTTCCTTTGGCGAAAACCGTTCGTCAAAACCGAGTTCTTCCGAAGCGCTTATCTTATCGTCCTTTTTACATGCGTTTGCCAGGAGAAAAACACCCAACAGGCAAACTGAAAATATTTTTTTCATCTTTTTTATCTTGGATTAATTGGCATATTCGGTGAATTATTCTGCTCAGATTCTGGAATCTGCAACACATATCTAGGGTCGTTTTTCTTCAGTACAAATTCCTGACTATTTTTATAGATATGCTTGATTTCTGGTTTTCCCAGACGTCTCAAATCAAAGAAACGCAAACCCGCGTCGAAAGCTGTTTCGAGGCGACGCTCGTCAAGCACACGTGTTAAAATATCATTCTTATCGGTATAATCGGATTCTTGCAACGCCACAAAACTTCCTTTCTTGTATCTCGTCACCAACAGCTTATTGATATCAGCCAACGCCTTACCGTATTCTTGTTTACGGGCATATGCCTCCGCACGTATTACGTAGGCTTCACTTGCTTTAAGTCCGATAAAGAACCAATAACGTTCTTGCGTAGCAAACATATTATAGACGGTCTTACCGACCAATGGCGCTCCTGCAATATCAAAATCTTCGAATGAGTCAAAGATATATTGGCGGTAATCTACCAAATCACCATTACGCTTAGTTAGTTCCAAGAGTTCTTCGGTGGGTTTGGCCGCTGCTTGAAAATAAGTAAAACTGTTATTATTGGCTCTTCCTGCGGTAAAAAATAAGATTTCATTATTATAATCTCCATCTATAAATCCGAAATTCTCAGAAAAAGCAGCTTTATTACCTTTTTGGTCAATACGAGCCTGCATGGTATTCATATCCGAAAGACGGACCGACGCCATAACCTCAGAGGCATAGGCTATTGCCTCATCATACTTCCCCATAAATAAGGCAACGCGAGCATTCAAAAGCTGTACCGTTGTGGTATTAAACCTAAAACGATCATCACTTGGTTTGCCTTGCAATAATGTTTCCGCTTGCTTCAAGTCGCTTACAATCTGAGCCCACACCTTAGCAATTGGTTGCCGAACGTTGTCTTTACTAAATTGATTAACATCTTCCGCATCTAGTGGCATCGGCACTCCTGGCAGTTCGAGGTTTTCTGGAGCATACACATCCGCATACATATTAATCAGGTAAAAATAAGCATAGGCACGTAGCGCATATGCCTCCCCTTTTACCTGTTCATACTTCTTTTTCTCTGATGCATCTGGGGTTATTTCGGCAAATTTGTCCAATACCGTATTTGCATAGAATATACTCCGATACAACTGTCCCCAATAGGGGTCAAGTGGTGTATTGACCATGTGTGAAGACGCAAACGTATACCAAGGTTCCTCCACTATTTCTAGTTTATATGTAGTGTTGAGGTTGACCATGACATTGTCTGTCATAAAGTCTGTTCTAGTATAATAATCCTCTCTTGGATATCCGCCGAGCAAGATAGATTCATAATCACTAATCGTCTCTGGCTTCATGCTATTGACAGGCGTAATATCCAATAGTCCCGTACAGGATGACAGGCCAAAACTCGCACCCAAAGCAGCATAAAGAAAAGACTTAAATATATTTTTCATAATACTTTCTAGATTAAAATTGAACTTGTAATGTTGCTGAATATGAACGTGGAACAGGTAAGTAGGTATTACCGAAAGATACTGTAACATACCGCGCGTCTCCGTACGCCATATTACTACCTTGCGCCTCAGGATCTTGCCCTTTTAGTTTACTATCTTTCCACACATACAAGTTGTTACCCTGCAACATCATCCGAATATTCTGAATCCCCATTGCTCTCAACTTCGGTGTAAAATAATCGTAGGATATGGAAAGATTTTGTAGACGAACGAAATTACCCTTCACTGTTCTCAGATCCGAATTATCATACATCTTCGCATTGTAGGGATTAGCTCCTGACACTTCATTTTGATAGGGACCATCTTCCAATCTTGGGATATCTGTAATCAACTCGTCTCCTGGTTTACGCCATCTATCCACCCACTCTCTAGACATATTCTGTGTTGGTTCTGGGAAAGACATCGCAAATGCAGTTGAAAGATTACGCAGGCGCATCACATTTCCATAGCTACCGATAAACAATCCGGAAAGCGTAAAGCCTTTGTAAGAGAAAGTATTGGTAAAACCAAGCTGTGTTGTTGGTGTAACCGGACCTTCGTATTTCAATCCATCCAATTTATTCATTCCATACAATACTTTTTCACCTTCTTTATTTGTATAGAAAGTCGCACGACCATCTTCGTTCAGTCCAGCATAACGGTACGACCAAAGCCCGTCAATTGGCTTGCCTACTACCGCAGATGCTGCATATTTCGAACGTTTGGCATCGGTCAAACTACCATAGGAAGGAGCAGAATTGACATCCAATACTTCGTTCTTGTTATAGCCATAGTTAATATTTGTAGACCATCTAAAATCCTTGGTATCTATATTAATCGAGTTAATTGAGAACTCCCAGCCACTGTTGCGCATAGAGGCCCAGTTCACTTGAATCTCATTGAAGCCAGTTACTTGAGAGACTTGTTTCGAACCTAACAAATCGGTTCCTTTTTTATTGTACCATTCCACATTGGCCATCAAACGACGCTTAAAGAAACCTGCCTCTAAAGCAACGTTGCTCGTATAGGTTTGTTCCCACTTTAGATAAGGGTTTTTAGGCGCGCTAATTACCAAGAAATTCACAGGATTATCCACATTGACTTGACCAACCCGAGCCACTAAATCGGAATAAGCTTGAGCAGCCACATTTCCTTGGCTACCATAAGACCCCTTTAATGTCAAATACGAAACCCATTCTACATCCTGTAAAAACTGTTCTTCTTTCATTTGATAATTCGCTCCGATAGCCCATAATGGCTGAAACAATTGATTCGTTTTCAATCCAAAACGATTAGAGCCGTCTGTACGGGCATTAAAACTGACGGTATAGCGATTGTCGTAAGTATAATTGGCCGCTCCAAAATAAGAAACTGCTGCTGATTCATCTAACTGCTCTGTCCAATACGGCAATCCCATCTTCTTCATCATTTCAAATTGCGGAATCTGTTGGTGTGCACGATCATGGGCATAACCATACACTTCTGTAGTCTCTCCTTCTGTTTTGGACTTACGAATCTCCTGTCCCACCATCAGATTCAGATAATGCTTTTCCTTAAAGAAAGGATTGTACATCAATTGGTTTCTAAACGTAATGGAACCATTTTTAGAACCTTTACCTTTACGATAGCCACCGTCTTTCCATACCTGAACACTGGCATAATCTATCAAATCTGTATAGGTCCTTTTACGACTACGCACAAAAAAACTATCTTCTAAAGCGATATCGGTATCTGTAGTATGTTGTTTAGAATAGCTAAATAGAGAAGTAAATGTTAAATCTTTATAGAATTTCCACTCTAAATCCACGGACGAACGTAAACCAAAGTTTTTCGAATCCCTCCACCCCTTATCTCTATTTTCCATAAAGTTATACTTTAAGGTATTTTGGTAGAAGTAACTATAATTTCCAGTCTCGTCAAAAGCCGGTTGTGCACGTGTCGTATAAATAGCCCATTCATAGGGATTTTCTCGGGAATCCATCGCAAAGAAACTCTTATTATCCCTTGCATTAATATCCATCATCACACCCAAACGTATTTTTGGATTCAAATAGGTGTAGGCTTTCAATGATCCCGTATAGGTCTTTTGTCCCACGCCTTTGGCCGTAGCTTGGTCATCCAAATAAGATCCTGATGCATAAAACGTCGTTTTCTCATCCCCCCCTGAAATGCTTAAGTTTTGGCGATTCGTTAACGAGTTTCTAAACAAGTGTTGGAACCAATCGGTATTTACCTCTTCCAACATACGCACCTTATCTTCAAATTGATTCCAGGTGATTTTCTTATCACTAGCATCTATAAAATAACGCTCGAAGTCAGATATAGTTCCGTATTCCCCTACACGCTCACTTGTTGCGTTTAACAAACTTCTGTCCAACATTTCCAAGTTCACACCGATACGCTCCTTAGAGTTCATCATATACGCATCCTCGATACGTGGACGCTCGCCCATCGACAAGGTACTGGAGAAATTAATACGCGTCTTGCCTGCTTTACCTTTTTTGGAAGTAATAACAATAACTCCATTGGCTGCTTTCGTACCATAGATTGCCGTAGCTGCGGCATCTTTCAATACGTTGATACTTTCGATATCCTCAACGTTTACCCCACCGATACCCGAAGCGATTAGGTTACGGTTGGTCATGATATCATCTACCGATACATTCACCGCGTCATCCAAGATAATACCGTCTACCACCCATAGTGGTTGCACGTTACCACTCAATGCCGCTGTACCACGGATACGGATCTGTGGCATCGCCCCAGGAGCACCTGAGGTACTCATCACCGTTAATCCCGGTACCTGCCCTTGGAGCAACTTATCAATATTAGGCTGAAAAATAGTCTCCAATTGCTCCATATTGACTGAAGCTACAGAACCCGTCAAGGATTTTTTATTCAAGCTCTGGTATCCTGTTACAACAACGTCATCGAGTTGGTTTTCCACTGGACTAAGGCGTACTTCTGTCCAAGTTTTCCCCTGCAACGGTATCTGTAAGGTCTCAAAGCCCATACTCTTGAACACCAAAGTAGCATTTGTACTTGCAACAGAGATTACATAAGTACCATCTACATCCGTACCCACGGTGTTACGGGCATTGTCCTTTTCACTTACAGTGATACCCTGTAGGGGTTTTCCTTTATAGTCCATTACACGTCCGCGAACCTGTACTTTCTGCTGTGCAATCGATTGTGGCTTTGCTGTAATCACAATCGTCTTATTATCTATGCTGTACTGCAACGGCTGTCCCTTAAAACAATAGTCTAATACCTCTTGTACCGTCGCGTTTTGCATATCGATATCTACAGGCCTATTGGATTTGACCAATGACTCATTGTAAAAGAAATCACAGTTACATTGTCTTTTGATTTCACTAAAAACTTGAGAAAGTGTCATCCCCTTTCTCTTGATGCTGACGCGCTGTGCGAAAGCTGCCATACTCATTTGCGCAAAAGCCAGCGCAATAAGCAGGATAGTTGTGCGTTTTCCCAAAGCCATACTTTTCAGTAATGCTTTGGCATTAGATAAGTTCATTCAGTAATAATTTATTAGTTCAATAGTTACGGTTACTGCTTATTCCCATCAAAGCAGCGGTTAGTTAAATTGAATTCGGATTTACGTAAAATTACACCATCAAGACAAGCCTCCTTTCTTTTATACCGACAGGAACGATATGATATCGTATTTGTCCTGTTCTATTTAATATTTCCAACACCTCTTCCAGCGTTCTATTTCGAGATATCACACCTGTAAACCCATACCCTTTTCCACGTGTTACCACTTGCACCTCCACACCATACCATCTCGACAACTCGTTCCCAATCTGATCAAGGCTGGCATCAAAAAAAGCAAATTCACTGTTCCGCCACGCATTTACCTTATCCATCTGTGCAGGTCCAACTTTAATATCAGCCCCACCCCATGTCACCACACTACTTTGTCCAGGCTTTAAGGTATACGCCCGGCTATTGGTCGCCACCTCAACACTCCCTTCCATCAATGTCGTTGTCGTTCTATTTTCACCATACGCCTTAACATTAAAATGAGTACCCAATACCCGGACTTTTTGATCATTGGAAAATACCAAGAATGGTTTATCTTTATTTTTGGCCACTTCAAAATAAGCCTCCCCTTCCAATTCAACCTTACGGACACCACCAATAAAATTAACATCGTAGGTCAGCTTAGAGCCGGTATTCAACCACACTTTAGTACCATCTGTCAGCAATAATGCCCCTGTTTTTCCTGTAGGTACATTCACCACTTGAATCATCGGCTCCTTGGTTTCATTCAATTTCTTAATCTCAAAAAACGAATCGCCATCCTTTTCCTCTGTACTTGTATAAGCTGTTTCCAAGCCATCCGACAAGCCCACCACTTCACCGTTAGGTAATGTCAAGGTCACGCCATCCGCTGTTGGCGCCATTCTATTCGCCTCTGCAACAACCTCCGGACTAGCGTCTAATGCTGTTACTGTCTCTTTACTCCTTTGGTACCCGACAAAACCTATTGCCACCACAGCAGCAGCTGCGACCCAGCGCCATAGGGGCTTCAAGTACCGCACTTTAGTGGTCGAAGATTCGCCAAAAACAAGCGCTTCTACAACTGGATACTGCTCTTGAGACAAGCTCTCTAACCTTTCAACGCGGTCAGCCTCTTGATCTTTTACTTCAAATACGTCATCTACATACCCCTCTAATTCGGCACGAAATTCCTCATCGGAAAATGTATCAATCAACCAAGCTGCTTGCTCAGGTGTACATTTACCGGCCAAGTATTGTTCAAAAACTTGTTTTTTATTATACATAACTTCAGTTCTTAAGTGCCGCACTGTAATGCGCATTTATATAAATACGCAAAGGGGCGACAAAGTCTATGCTCTAAAAATTACTTTTTTTCAAATAAATCATAAGGCTGTATATTTCAAGACAGAAACGACTCCAATTGCGTCGAATAAGCTTAGGGACTCCATCAAAAAAAAGAGGTAAAAAGCACTAAATAGCTTTTTGAAATCCGGAAAAGTATAAATGATGAAGATTACACCCCGTAGGGGGCTTGAGGACGACAGAAGTCTACCTATTGTTGACCCAAAAACCAAGCAGCCCTATAAGCAATGCAAATAGTTTCTCACCCAACTCACTCTTTAAGAAGCGCATTGCTTTGGCCATATGGTCTTTTACCGTCCCTATGGACACACCATAAGTCTGGGCCGCTTCTTCGTAACTCTTACCTTGAAATTTACAGAATAGAAAAATCTCTTTACGCTTGTCTGGCAACCGATCTATCGCCGTCGATAACGCCTCCGTCATAAGCTCGACCGTATTATTTTCCTCTTCCAGTTCATAATACAAAGTCGCCTGTGTCAGCAATGCTTTACGCACAGCTTCATTAGAAGCTGATTTTCGAAAATAATCGACCACCAAATTACGGGCTATCGTATGCAACAAGGGCCATACCCCTTGCTCCTGTTGAATCCGCTCCCTAAAGTCCCACAACCGGACAAAAGAAACCTGATGGATTTCCAAGACACTATCCTCGTCTGGGAGCAGCCGATTCAGTTTATGCAACAAAGTAGGTGAATGCAATTCATAGAGCTTAGAAAAAGCCGTTCGATCTCCCTCTACTAAAAGAGAAATCCATCTGCTTTCATTCAATTCTTCCTTTTCCAAGCGTCCTTACTTTAAACGAAACAAAATTATGAATTTTTTATTAATAACGATTTTATAAATA
>JBEBQJ010000152.1:0-11558 GCA_040395455.1 Sphingobacterium yanglingense
CGAACGCAATCTAAGCTATGCAACTTAAATTATTATTTACCTTATTTTTTGCCCTTCCTTTATTTATTTATGCGCAACAAGGCCAGTTTAAAGTGACTGTCGTAGAAGAAGCGACCAAAGAGCCTGTTCTTGGAGCGAGTGTCTCGTTGTTGCATGCTGTTTCGAAGGCCCCCGTAAAGGGACGGCAGACGGATGGTAACGGAGTTGCTTCTATTGATGGACTACCTGTTGGTACTTATGTTGTGAAGGTTAGTTTTGTAGGGATGCTTGATTATGAACGCGAAGGTGTAGTAATTGCTAGCAATAAAACAAATGATATCGGTGTTGTATTCCTTTTTGAGAGCGGTCGCCAGCTGGATGAGGTTGTAGTGAAGGGACGCCTACCCGAATTACAACTAGGGATTGATAAGAAGGTGTTCGATGTTTCTCAAAGTTTTGTTAGTGTGGGAGGTACTGCTCAAGATTTACTTTCGAATGTTCCTACATTACAGGTCGATATGGATGGTAGTGTAAGTTTGCGAGGCTCCAATAGTGTTCGCATATTGATTGATGGAAAGGAGTCTGCGATGGCCGGCTCAGATGTTAATAAGTTACTCCAATCATTGCCTGCAGATGCGGTCGCTAAGGTAGAGATTATTACAAATCCCTCGGCCAAGTACGATGCCGAAGGGCAGTCGGGAATCATAAATATAGTTCTTAAGAAAAACACACGTACCGGATTTAATGGTGTAGCGAATGCGTCGGTCGGAAGTTATGACAATTATAACGCTGGGGTTACATTGAATTATAAGGACCGAAAGTTTAATTATTTTGGAGGCTATAATTACAGAAACGGTCGTAATGTAGGTGAGGGAGGTGTGCGTACTGTACAGTTATTTGACGGGGTTGAACAGGGGGATAGTGAAATTACCGAATCAACTTCGGAAACCTTTCGAAAGGGAATCAATAACTCATTCCGCTTGGGAGCCGATTATTATGCTAACGACAAGACAACACTCAGCTTAGGAGCTAATCTGAGTGTACGAGACAATAAACGGGGAGAGGATATCCTGTATTCCTATTATAATAGACCTAGCTATGGCCGTTCGAGCTGGCGTAATTCTAGACAGCAAGAGGAGGATTTGGGCTATGATATCAGTTTTGACCTGAAGCGTACTTTGCGTAAAGAAGGAGAAGAGCTGACTGCCAATATAACTTATGGATATGACAGAGAGGATGGTACAAATGATTATAATCAGGCTTATGATGAAACATCGACCGTAGCCGAGAGCAGACGTAAAAATATTACAAACGAAAACGGTAGAAATTGGAATTTCCAATTGGACTATGTTCTACCTTTAGGCGAAAATCATAAGTTTGAAGCTGGGTATCGCAGCATATTGCGTTCTGCTGATGAGGGGCAGTCTTCTGAAAAATTAGATGGACTTAGTTTTGTGCCTGATTACGGGGTGAGCAATGATTTCCATATGAAATCTGGCGTCCATGCGCTATACGCTAATTATCAACGGAAGTTATCGCAACGCATAGGTTTGCAATTGGGCTTGCGTGCAGAAGATGCGTTTTTGAATACGACTATACGTAGTCATGACCCAGACCTGATAGAAAAGGGAGAGGATATAGAGGAAGGCAAATTGGATTATTTTAGGGTTTACCCGAGTTTGTTTTTGACTTATGATGTGAACTCAGAAGGAGATAAAGTTCAATTTAGCTATTCAAGAAGGGTCCAGCGCCCGCGAGGTTGGCAGGTCAATCCTTTTGTGAATCTATCTGACGAAACAAACCTTAGGCAAGGTAATCCAGAGCTGATGCCTGAAGATATCCATGCTGTGGAGATGAGTTTTGCAAAGTTCTATTCGGGTTGGAATTTCCTTGCATCGGCTTATTATCGTCGAATTAATGATGTCACACAACCCTTCCAGTATGATCAAAATGATCCTATAGCCGCTGTTTATCTAGCAGAGAATCCTAATGCTACATTTATGCGCTGGGAAAATATAGGCTCTAGAAATAATGCGGGATTTGAAGTGGTGTCTAAGGTGAATCTTTTTCCATGGTGGGATATAACCGGCAATGGGAATGTTTTTTATTTTAAGATAGAACCGAATGAAGGGTATAATGTTCGGTCTTCTGACGGACTGTCCTGGAATGCGAACCTAACCACAAATCTTAAGTTGACTAAGTTAACTTCTCTTCAATTGCGTGGTGACTACCGTGCTCCAATGAACAGTTTACAGGGGCGGACAAAAGCGATGAAGGGGATAGATCTGGCTTTAAAGCAGGATGTGTTGAAAGGTAAGGGTAATATCACGTTTAATGTCCGCGATTTATTCGATTCTAGGCAGTTTGGTGGTGATAGTTATCTACCGTCCCAGTACTCCGACCGATTCTTTAGATGGTCTAAGCGTACGTTTACGCTTGGCTTTTCTTACCGTTTTGGAGTACAGGATTTGACCAAAGGACGGAAGAAAAATGAAGATATGCCTTCTGATGAAAGTATGGGAGGTTATTAGGATTTTCTTTTACACTACTAAGTGTAGGAATTACATTAAGTATTTGTATATTTATTGGTATAATTGTGAGTATAGATTTGAACCTGAATAGTTTCGGACAGCTTTTTGGGATGTTTGAAGGCCATTAGTAAATAATTTTGATGAAAAATAGCTTTATATCAGCTTGTGTGATGATTAGCATACTGTCTTTTTCTACAGCACATGCGCAAGGTAAAAAGAGCTTCCAAGCTGTTGCTCCAACCTATGAATTGATGAATCTGCCAAAAGTAGACCTTACAAAGTTTAAGAAGAACAAAAGTGGAGCTTATGTGCTATTTGATGGTAGCTCTTTAGATGGATGGCGAGGGTATAATAAAAGTCATGTTCCCAATAAATGGAGTATCGAAGACGGAGCGTTGAAGTTTTCTAAAAAACCAGCAGTCAATAAGCCGGAAGGTGGAGATCTTATTTTTGCCCATGATTTCAAGAACTTTGAGCTGGAGTTTGAGTGGAAAATTTCCGAGGCAGGCAATTCTGGAGTGTTTTTTCTTGCCAAAGAGGTGAAAGGTCAACCGATTTATATATCAAGTCCAGAGTATCAGATTTTAGATAATGAAAAGCATCCTGATGCGAGCAAAGGAATAGACGGGAACCGTAAATCAGCTTCGCTATATGATATGATTCCTGCCAAGCCTCAAAATGCAAAAGCGGTGGGTATGTGGAACAAATCTAAAATTGTTGTGAGAGGAGAAAAAGTGCGACATTTTCAAAATGGGAAGAAGGTCGTAGAGTATACTATCCGAACTCCAGAATGGGTGAAGTTATTGCAGACTAGTAAGTTTAGTCAAGACAAGTGGCCGTTGGCTTTTGAGCTTCTTTCCCAAGTGGGAGCAGAGCCGGGTGTTGTAGGGTTTCAAGATCACGGCGACGATGTTTGGTACCGTAATGTAACAGTTAAAGTATTGCCGTAATGGGAGAGCTGGTGTCTGTATACCGAAGGGTTTTATGCTGTTCTTTCTTTTGCTTTATACTTTTGGTTAATGTATATGCCCAAACGGGAACACATTTTTATCCAGTAAGTTCAAGCTTCTTACAAGGTAGGGTAGAAGAGATGTCTAAGGAAAGTTCGTTGGGGCGTCTTCCAAATCGTTTGCAGACAGCGGTTCGAGATGCGGTCTGGAACTTGGGGAAGAACGCAGCAGGCGTTTATGTGGACTTTCGTACAGATGCTGATACAATCGTCGTCCGTTATGGGGTCGCGGGAGCATTAAATATGCCACATATGCCGACTACCGGTGTTAGTGGGGTGGATTTGTATTTGCAAGAGGATAGTCGTTGGGAGTGGGCGTATGGAAGTTATCAATTTAAAGATACAATACGGTATACTTTCAGCGATATTGGAAAAAATAAATCGGGGATTTATCGACTGTATCTACCTTTGTATAATACGGTGCAATGGCTTGATATTGGTGTGGGCAAATCGCATTCATTTTCTTTTGAAAATAGCGAGAGAAAATCGGCTCCTATTGTTGTTTATGGAACTTCGATTGCGCAAGGTGCCTGTGTTTCTCGTCCTGGGATGGCTTGGACAAGTATCGTGGGGCGTGCATTGGGTAAAGATGTAATCAACCTTGCTTTTTCTGGGAATGGCCGGCTAGAGCAGCCCATATTGGACTTGATTGCTCGTGAAGATGCGGCTGTATTTGTTTTAGATTGTCTCCCTAATTTAGCAATTACTCCTCAACGCAGTGAAAAGAAATTGGACTCCTTGATTGTGGGAGCTGTTAAAACTATTCGGGCAAAAAAACCAAAAACTCCGGTTATTCTCACTGGGCATAGCTCGGCATTTACTCCAGGGTTTATGAATAAAGGTACACTAGGAGAGTATGAAAAGTCTACAGAAGTTGGAAAAGCCACTTTTGATCGTTTAATAAAAGAGGGTAACAAAAATCTATATTGGTTAGATAGCCGAGCGATTGCTTTGGATGTCAATTCCACCGTAGACTATGCCCATCCCAATGATTATGGTATGGACAAGATAGCACAGGCCTATATTCGCTTGCTTCAAAAAATATTAAAATAGGGAAGAGGGCCCAACTCCTCCCTATTTTAAAAAATATGTTGTAGCTCCTTGAGGTCCTTAATCATATAGTTTACATCTGTTGGTTTATCTGCCCCCTTACTGTTAAAGTATATTGCTTCTAGACCTGCGTTTTGTGCTCCCCGTACATCTGCGTCAATATTGTCTCCAATCATAACAGAAGTCGTTTTTTCAGCGGACCCATTGCTTACAGCATGGTCAAAGATGCGCGGATCAGGTTTGTTGACACCAAATACTTCGGATATAACGATTGTTTTGAAGTAGTCGGCTAGTCGACTGTGCTTTAATTTGAGTTCACAAGCTTCTTTAAATCCATTTGATATCAGGTGGAGATTGTATTTCCCTTGTAGATAAGTTAGCGTCTCGTGGGCATTTGGGAATAAATTTGTCTTTGTGGGGCAAATTTTCAAGTACTCTTCCTCAAAAGCAGGAGGGAACAATTCGGGGGATACACCAAGTTGTGTGAAAGTATCTGCAAATCTCAGTTTTCTTAGTGTAGGCTTGTCTATTTTGCCATGATGGTACAGTGCCCATACACGATGGTTGTTTAGCGTGTAGGTTTCAATGAATAAGTCTGCACCATCGCTTCCAAAGAGACGGTCAAATTGAAATGTAATGTAGAGTTCCTGTAATGTTTCTTCTGCATTTTTGTCAAAATCCCAAATCGTGTGGTCTAAGTCGAAAAATATGTCTTTTTTTTGTTTGAACATATACAAATATAAAGGATAGAAGGGGAAACTGAAATACGACGTGCGATGCTGTCTATAGTGGTTTGGGGATCTAGTTGAGTATGGATATTTCGTATTAGTGTCATAAAACACGGCCTATTTTATTATGCACCTATATTTGCCTATTTTTGTTGAAATAGAATTTATGAGAAGAGCACTCTTTTGGTTTTATCTACTCGCGTTATATGCACTGTGCCAACTAATCGGTTGGGGGTATATGTTTATAAAGCATGTTCCGGATAGGAAAGGGATGATTATCGGCGAAGGGTTAATTTTTATCGCTATTTTTGTTCTTGCTGTGATTAAATTAAAGAAGCATTTAGAACGTGAGCGCTATTATCAACAGCAGCAACAGAATTTTTTACTTTCTGTAACGCACGAACTAAAGTCTCCTTTGGCGTCGGTCAAGCTTTATCTACAAACCATATTGAAGCGCGATTTAGATAGAGAGCAGCAAAAGACATTTTTGTCCAACTCGTTGAAGGATATTGAACGCCTTGATTATTTGGTGGAAAATGTTTTGTTGGCCACCAAGTTGGAAAATAGAAGCTTTATCCTTCCCAAAGAAGATTTTGACTTTTCAGAATTGATAGAAGAAATATTGGATAGACTTCAGAAAAATGCGTGTAAGTCCGAAATTCTTAAACCACATATCGAACCAGGAATTATTTTGCATGCCGATAAGTTTGCTATTACCAATGTAGTGACCAACCTTGTTGAAAATGCGGTCAAATATTCTCCTCCTTGTGCCAATGTCGAAGTGAGTTTGAGGAAAAGAGATAATGATCTTGTGTTTTCAGTTGCAGATCATGGAGCAGGTATACAAGACGAAGAAAAGAGGCTTATCTTTAATAAGTTTTATCGTGTAGGAAATGAGTCAACCCGTAAAACCAAAGGAACTGGTTTGGGGTTATATATAGTGAAATCTGTATTGCAAAAACATGATGCCACGATTAAGGTAATGGATAACAAGCCTTCTGGAAGCATCTTTGAAGTAACATTTGAGAATTATGCAAGCTAAGCAAAGGATACTTTTGGTCGAAGACGAGGAACACTTGTTGGAGGCTATCAAATTAAATTTAGAGTTAGAAGGATACCGTGTTACTACGGCTACCGATGGTAAGAAGGCGTTGAAAATCTTCAAAGAAGAGCGTTTCAATCTCATTATATTGGACGTGATGATTCCTGAGATTGATGGTTTTCAGGTTGCCGAGACCATTCGTCTTCAGAATACCGAAGTACCTATCATGTTCCTGACAGCAAAAAATAGCAGTGAAGACCGTATTACCGGATTGAAAAAAGGAGCGGATGACTATCTGGTCAAACCCTTTAATCTGGAGGAGCTAATCTTACGTGTAGGTAATTTAATTCGTAGAGGTATGAAGGGAGACGAGTTAAAGGAGTTAAATTCTTATACTATTGGAGATAAGACCATTTATTTTAATTCTTATGAATTACACTTGGCAGATGGTACCGTAACTTCATTGACGAAAAAAGAAACCATGTTGTTAAAGCTTCTTATAGAACGACGTAATGAGGCCGTTTCGAGAGAACAAATCTTAGAGACTGTTTGGAATTATGATGTTTATCCTTCTACACGTACAATTGATAATTTTATTCTGACTTTCCGTAAATATTTTGAGCCTGATCAGAAGCACCCTATCTACTTCCATTCGATAAGAGGTGTAGGCTATAAGTTTACCGATAATGCTGAAGGGACGGCTGAATAATTGTTTATGAATACACAGCGTCGAATGATTATAATAGGCATAGCCATTATTGGCTTGGCCTATGCTGTTGTTTTTAAGCATTATAATGTTTGTGTGTACTTATTGGGCGTTATTGGATACTTTATATGGAGCCAATATCGAGAGGGAACAGTCTTTTTAGCAACACAAGCATTTCATAAGCAGGATTATGAAAGGACAGCGAAATTGCTTTCTGAGATTAAAAACCCAGACTATTTACGTAAAGGTCGGCGTAATTTTTACGAATTTATGAAGGGTAATATTGCATTGAAAAATAACGATATAGATCAAGCCGAGTATCACTTTCAATTGGCATCCAGGTTGCCTTGGAGGAGGGACAATGAAAAGGGGATGGTATTGGTCAATCTAGCTAACATTAATCTACGAAAGAAAGAATATAATCGAGTGAAGACCTATTTGGATCTCGCTGATAAGCTTGCTTTAACCCACAGGCAGCAGGATATCGTTGCAAAAATTAGAGAAGACGTAAAAAAATATAATTAAGAAATAGTGAGTACAATTTTACAGAACGATTTGTTTATCAAGGCTGCGCTTTCGCAGCAAGTCGAGAGACCTCCGGTATGGATGATGCGTCAAGCTGGACGTTTTATGCCGGAATATTGGGAGATCAAGAATAAGTACAGCTTTTTGGAGATGTGCAAAACTCCAGAGATCGCGGCAGATGTAACTATGCTTCCAGTTGATCTTTTAGGTATTGATGCTGCCATTTTATTCTCCGATATTCTGGTTACGGGGGAGGCTATGGGAGGTGATCTATCCTTTGAGCAAGGTGTTGGTCCTCGATTTGCTAATCCAGTCCGTACTTGGAAGGACGCCGAAAATTTAACTGTCGATTGTCTAGACAAATTACAGTATGTGGCAGATGCTATTCGGGTTATACAGCAGCGTCTTGATGGACGTATCCCTTTGATTGGATTTGCAGGAGCACCGTTCACTATACTGAGTTATTTGGTTGAGGGAGGTTCTTCAAGAGACTTTAAGTTAACGAAATTGATGTTGAATAATGAACCTGAGTTGGCG
This sequence comes from Sphingobacterium yanglingense, assembly GCA_040395455.1. Taxonomy (GTDB): domain Bacteria; phylum Bacteroidota; class Bacteroidia; order Sphingobacteriales; family Sphingobacteriaceae; genus Sphingobacterium; species Sphingobacterium yanglingense_A. The sequence continues at coordinate 8,108 of JBEBQJ010000152.1, forward strand.
CACCTTATTCTTCAGAAAATAGCAGACCTAACGATTGCTTATTTAAATATGCAAATTGATGCTGGTGTCAATGCTGTTCAGCTTTTTGATAGCTGGGCTAATGCGCTATCTTGGAATGACTACCATACATTCTCCCATAAATATAATAAATATATTCTAGCAAATTTGAAGCGTACAGTACCTGTAATATCATTTGCGAAGGGCGCATCTGTATTTGCGCCTGTAATGGCAGAGAGTAATCCTGATGTTATTTCTGTCGATTGGAATGCCGATTTGCTGAATATTAAGAGGAGTCTGCCAGCAGGTATGGCCGTTCAAGGAAATTTAGATCCATTTATCATGTATGCTGATAAGCCTGTGATCAAGGCAAAGATTCATGAGCTGTTTGAAAGAATGCGTGGAGAAAATGGCTTTATATGTAATCTAGGACATGGTATTATGCCTGATATGCCATTTGATCACGTCAAGTATGCTGTTGAAGTTATCAGAGAGTTTAGATACTAACGATTAGATTAAGAAAGGAAAAATTATTTAATTTTTCCTTTTTATTTTTGTGTTATGATATACCTATACGCGAAAGCGGTGCATATTATTTTTGTAATTTGTTGGATGGCGGGGTTATTTTATATGCCTCGACTTTTTATTTATCATACCGAAGCGAAAAGTAAGGGGGATGTCGAGTACCAAATTTTGCATAAGCAGTTTTCATTAATGGAAAACCGTCTATGGTGGGTCATAACGACTCCAGCAATGTATATTGCAATAGCTTCCGCATTACTGATGTTATATTCGAGTCCTGGATTACTAACTTTGGGGTGGATGCATGTCAAGTTCTTATTTGTCGGAGGTATGGTTTTTTACCACTTCAGGTCACAGCGGATAATGCACGCACTTCGCGATGAGACTTCGACCTGGACCTCAACCCAGTTGAGGCTTTGGAATGAACTTTCTACGATACTGTTGTTTGCAATCGTGTTTGTCGTTATTCTGAAATCGGCACTCAATTGGATATATGGGGTGTTAGGCATTGTGTGCCTAGCAGTATTGCTGATGTTGTTGATTAAACTGTATAAAAAATATCGTAAATCAAAGGGAGAAAACGTAGATTAGATTTAATATGATAAAGGGAACTCTGACTGTTATTATTGTGGTTGTGTTATCGTCTGTGTCTTTCGGGCAGACACACAATTGGGCTTTTGGTTTTTATGGAGACATGAATGTCAAGAAAACCAAACAAAACACGTTCGGTGTACAAGCTAAATATGATCTAGACAATAGGAGTTCATTGCAAGCACAAGTACACGGACGAAATACCTTGGTCGCGATTGGTGCGGATTATTTATTTTCTCTTTTAGATAAGAAAAAAAGTGATTTTAATATTTTTTTAGGAGCAGGAGCTTCCGAAGAGTTTATTCGTGACCAAGAAGGGGAAGATGCCGATTATGCAATGGTCAAGAATGATTCCTTTGTCTTGAATGGACAAGTGGGGGCTAGTTATTATTTTTCTCCGGTCAAATTATCTGTCTATGCCGGGTATAAAGCGAAGTATATCACTGCGGATGAGAAATTCAGACCTGATTATTTGATGTTAGGCGTGTGCTATCACTTGTGGTAAGTAATATAAAAAAAGAGGACTTAGTCCTCTTTTTTTATCTATATGTTTTTGAGAATGGTATGGCCCATTCGGTCACGTTTTGTCTTTAAATACTCTTCGTTATATGAGTTTGGCTCTATTTCAATAGGTACATTTTCGACAACTTCAAGTCCATATCCTATCAGACCAGCTCTTTTTGTCGGATTATTAGACATTAGTCTCATTTTTGAGACTCCCATATGACGAAGTATTTGCGCACCTACACCGTAGTCTCTAAGATCAGCCTTGAATCCCAGCTGTATATTGGCATCTACTGTATCAATCCCGCTTTCTTGCAATTTATACGCTTGGAGCTTGTTGATTAGTCCAATCCCTCTACCTTCTTGGTTCATATAGACAATAATACCCTTGCCCTCTTTCTCAATCATATCCATTGCTTTGTGCAGTTGAGGGCCACAATCGCAACGGCAAGAACCGAAAATATCACCAGTCATACACGAACTATGTACACGTACTAAAATCGGCTCATCCTCTTTCCACTCGCCTTTGTATATAGCAAGGTGTTGTTCACCGCTATTCTTTTGGGTAAAAGCTTTCATTTGGAAATCACCATAAGCAGTCGGCATTTGTACCGAAACTTCTTCCGTGATTAATGAATCATGTTTTAGACGGTATTCTATGAGGTCTTCTATGCTTATGATTTTTAAATCAAAACGCTTAGCCACTTCCAAGAGGTCAGGAAGTCTTGCCATCTCGCCATCTTCTTTAAGAATCTCAACAAGTACACCAGCTGGCTCAAAGCCGGCTAGTCTAGCGATATCTACAGTCGCTTCAGTGTGTCCGGTACGACGCAAGACACCGCCATCCATGGCTATTAAAGGGAATATATGACCTGGACGGCCGAGTTCTTCTGGTTTAATATTAGGATCTATCAAAGCCTTTATTGTCTTCGAACGATCGGAGGCTGATATTCCGGTGGTACAACCATATCCCTGCAAATCTACAGAAACCGTAAAATTTGTTTCGTATATAGCTGTGTTTTGCCCTACCATTGGGTGTAGGTTGAGTTCTTGGCAGCGCTGTTCTGATAATGGGGCACATACCAACCCACGTCCATGCGTCGCCATAAAGTTTATAACCTCTGGTGTAGCATTTCTAGCGGCAGTGATAAAGTCACCTTCATTTTCCCTGTCTTCATCGTCCACTACAATGATTACTTTTCCAGCCTTGATATCTTCAATGGCTTCCTCGATTGTGTTTAATTTTATATCCATTGATATATTAGTTTTTCAATTACAAAGGTATAGCTGATTTTTGTTCTTTTGATAATCAAGAAGTCAAAATCGGAATTAAACCTTTTGTTTTTTGATATTTAGTTTGTCTTTGACCCACGATAATGCGAGCTGCGCTTTGATTTTATACTGATCTATATCAAACAATGCAGAGTCTGTGGTAGATTTGTACGTTAGAAATGCGGCCAGTGGAGCGAGTACTACTATCGCCATCCACATTCCCCAAAAGGGAGTGATAGCCCCATCTTTTGCTGACTTTTCTGCTACCGTCGATATGATGTGGTATATAAGGAAGAATATAATAGATATGACTACTGGGGCACCCAGTCCTCCTTTTCTAATAATTGCACCTAAGGGGGCACCTATAGCGAATAGCAGCAGACATGAAACAGCTAGTGTAAATTTCCGGTGGTACTCGATATCATAGCGAATGTCCTTGTCAATTAATCCTTGATATTCAGTTGATCTATTGAATGTACCATCCTTAAATTGTTGGATCTGTCCCAATGCACTACTGATCACATTTCTTCTGCTGGATTCGGGGATATATGTCAATATATCACTT
>JBEBQJ010000153.1:0-11550 GCA_040395455.1 Sphingobacterium yanglingense
CCATTGTAGCATATCTGTAAAGTCACTTTGATTGTCGTGTGTATACGGGAATTGCAGGGTCACCGTTTTTGCGTCAGGTGTACCCGTATTGATATTGATGGCACTGCTACGACCATAACGCATATCGGTATTGTAGTCCACGAAGGTACTATATTCGCTCAGCGCTTTGCTAGCGAAATCTAGTGCTTTGTTGTAGTCGTTGCGCATCAGGTAATAACGGGCTGCAAAACCGTTTACAGCGGCAGTATTGGCACGCCAGTGTCTTGCACGCCCTTGCTGTACAAGGGGGACATTTACTTTCAATGCTTCGGCAAGATCGGATTCGATCTGTGCATATACTGCATGTAGTGGTGCCCGTGCAGTGGGTTCTTCAAATGAGGTGGTCAGTTTGATCGGCACACCCAGTTCATTTTTGTTGGCTTCGGTATAGGGAAGACAATAGGTGTCTGCTAAGGCAAGGTAACTATAGGCGCGGATCAGGTGTGCATCAGCTTTCAGACGGTCCTTATCGGCCTGGCTACCGCTGACACGGCTTAGATTTTCCAACACCATATTGGCATTGAAAATCTTGTTGTATTCATTTTTCCAGAAATTTTCACGGGTATCGTCTTGTACATAATCAATATCCCATAGCGCAAACTCTACTGCTGCCATGGAGAAAGTTGCTGGACGGGCGTCATAGATCTGCTTGTTGAAATTATAATCATCCGTACTAAATATGGCCGTGCGATTTCCTTCACTATAGAATGTGCTGTATCTATTGAGCAATGCGTCCAACTGATCTGTTGTGGTAACCACCAAATCGGACGATTTGGACGGTTTTTCCTCCAAAAACTTATTACAGCTACTGAAAGATAGTGCACCAGAGATAAGTATAGCTAGGGATAATTTGCTTGTGTTCTTTATTGTAGTTTTCATCTTTCCTAATTAATTAAAATCCAACTTTCAAACCAAATGTAAAACGTGGACGTGGCTTCATGGTACCTAAGCGGTATTCTGGGTCTTCACCTGTATTGTTGAACAAGACTGTAAATAGGTCATTACCCTGTATATATACCATGGCGTTGCTTTGTTTTAAAAGACTCCACTTTTCGGTAGGCAGGCGATAGCTCGCACTGACCTCCTGCATACGGAGGTGTGACGCATTGGTAACTAAGTAGTCCATATACGAATAGAATCTGTCCCAGAAATAGTAACGTGGTTCGATATCGTTCAAAGGTAATGGCACGATTGAGTTCGGATCCCCGTTCATGACTTCACCTAGTTTATTGTTCGGAAGCAAACGGTCGTACCCAACATCTGGGTAATTGAATGATTGTTTGAGAAACTTATGTCCTAATTTACCGGTCAAAATAAATGAAAGGTTAAAGTCATAAATCTGGAAACTGTTGCTAAAGCCCAATGTGTATGGTGCTACACGAGTCCCTCCATGCAACAGGTAATCACGCCCATCGCCAGGCGACCATGCTCCGAAATCATAGAGCTCACCATTAGCACCGTGAACCATCGGCTGTTTATCGTGTATACCTGCGTATTCAAATACCCACAGGCTATTGGCATCATACCCCTCCACATAAGCACTATAATCTTTTCCGTAACCATACATGTCGTAGGCAACATAATTAGCAACAAAGAACTTGTTGACCTTATTGTGATTATAGGAAAAGTTAAAACTTCCACGCCAAGTAATGTCCGACCCACGCAATGGAAGGGTAGTGCCCAGTTCAAGTTCGATACCGCTGTTTGTAATCTCTGCATTATTGAGCTTCTGGGTATTGGTCCCATTGACTGCCGGAATGGATAGCTCTGCAATGAGGTCTTTGCCTTGCTTCTTATAGACGTCAATCTTTCCATAAAGCTTGCCCTGCCATAGCGAATAATCTACGCCCGCATTCCAGGTTGCTGTACGTTCCCAACGGAGTGTCGGATTGCCATAACTACTGATTCTACCTGTATATTCATTGGTGTATACGTTGGGATTGCTGTCAAGGGCCACTAGTGGGCGGAATGAAGTAGAACGGTCTACGTTTCCATTATAACCGTAGGTAAGTCTTAGGTTCAAACGATCCAACCAGGTATACTGTTGCATGAATTGTTCACGGCCGATCTGATACGATCCTCCAATAGACCAAAATGGTGCGTAACGGTACGAAGGATCGTCGGTAATCATGTTGGAAGCGTCGTTTCGAATACTGCCGGAAAGGGTATACTTATTCTGATAGGTATATGCTGCATTCGCAAACATGGAGACAAAGCGCTCTGTACGATACGTAAAAGAGTTGGTATAGCGGAAGGTCTGGTTGCTACCTAGCCAGTTCTTGATCGGATTGAACGTGCCACCCGGTCCATTCGGATAGCTGCCAACGGTAAGGGTCTCCTCATTGAAGCCATAGGAAGGTGGGGTGTAGAACTGTTCGCTTACAATATTACTAATCTCGCTACCTGCTACAGCATTGACCTCATGGTCCAGTCCGAAGGTTCTGTTGTAATTGACCTGATTACGGAATATGTAGGAATTGACACTGGTACGTCCCCATTCTTTGGGTTTGTCATAAGGCTGTTCGATGAGAGCGCCTTTGGGCAGATTGGGGGTAAGAGTACCCTTTTGGTTATCCCAAGCGGTAGCTTCATTTACGCGCTTACGCAAATAGAAGGAACCTTCGTTGTACAGATAACGATTGTTGGTGTTGAAATGTTCGTACTGTAGTTTGGTGTCAAAGGTTAATCCTTTTAAGGGTTTGAAAGTAAGTCCTCCCATCAAACGGGTATTGAGCTCTTTGGTACGGCGGTCGCGTTGGTAAATCTCCTGCACAGGATTGTAGGTCCAATCGGCGTAAGGGAAGCGATCCATAGGTACTGAGCGTTCTATGATAGGCCAGTAATACTGATGGATATTGGTATAAGAGCCATCTGTGTTGACCAACATGTCGTAAGGAGATAATCCTTTTATATCAATGAGAGTTACCCCATTTTTCTTAAAGTTGTTGTACTGCAACATGGTCGATGCATGTACATCCAACCAAGGAAATATACTAGCCGTGGTGCGGTAGTTGAGCATGTACCGGTCGTTGGACGTCTCTTTGAAATTACTCTGATTACGCTCGTACAACATGGAAACCAGATTATTCATCTTGGCACTGCTCCCTTGGAGAGTCAGGTTGTACTGCTGGGTAACCGGAGTCGCCAATAGAAGGTCCTCAATCTGCTGACGATTGTCTAAAGTCTTCAGTCGCTCTAGTTCAGCATCGCGGTCGGCTTCACTCATGTAGCCCAGATGATGTTCACTTAGAGCAATCAATCCCTGAGACCATTTTTTGTCATAGTTGGACTCTAAAGAACCAGAGTTTTCTCTAGCACTCCATTTATTGAAAGCTCGCTTTTCATACTCAATGGTCTCTGCCGAAGAGGCTAAAGGGTTGACATAAGAAAGATCGAACTTCTTGCCGACACGGGTGAAGGCCTGGAAATCGACTTTTAATGGGGTACCTTGTTTCGCTTTTTTGGTGACAATAACCACCACGCCATTGGCCGCGCGTGCGCCCCAGATAGAAGCCGCTGCTGCATCTTTTAAGATGGTGATACTTTCTACATCATTTGGATTGATGGAACTGAAATCGCCTTGTATGGCGAAGCCATCAACTACGACGAGTGGATGCGCATTGGCCGTTAATTCGCCTTTGCTGTCGCGTATATTAAGGCTACTCTGTCCTCGGATTTCAAAGCGCGGATTGCCATCTACATCTAATGTAGCCTGTACACCGGCGGTGGTACCGATGATACGCTGTGCGATATTGGTGCTTGGTTTTTCGATCTGGGCTTTGTCAATAAGACCAAAAGAGCCAGTAGCACGCTCTTTATTCAAGGTCTGAAACCCTGTATTGACGACAACCTCTTCTACTTCCTGTTTTGCTATTCGCAAGGTGAGGCTTTGCAGATTGGACAAAGCGGATACTTCCAGGTTGTCAAAGCCGAGAAAGCTGATTGATAATGTCGCATTGCGGTCCACACCATTCAGTTGGAAGAAGCCTTTTTCGTCGGTAGAAGTGGAAATATTACTCCCTTTGACGCGAATGGTTGCTTTTTGAAGGGGATTACCCTGTTGGTCCTTGACATAGCCTGAGATGGGGCGTTGTTGGATCGTCTCTTCTTCAAGATATGCCGTATTGGTGCTGCGAGGTGCATTAAGGGGCACTAAAGAAACAACTTTACCCTTGATGACATAATCAAAAGGTTGGTCCTTCAGTAGTTTGTCCAGTGTCTCCTTGAGGTTTCTCTTATCTATGGATATAGATACGGGGGCTGCATTCTTTAAGTAAGAACTTTTATAGATAAAAGAATAGCCGCTTTGTTTTCTAATCTCTTTGAAAACAGTCTCAAGTGCTGCTTTATCCGTATGTATACTTATTTTTTGTGCATACGAGTTGGCGGATAGCTGCAAACTGGCACCTAGAGTAAGGTAAGTTAACAGACGCATTTCGAGTGTGATTTTGGGTGATGATCCCTTTTTTTTCCTAAAAGAAGACAATAAAGTATTGTACCATCTTTTAGTATAAGGATGATTATTCATACATTTGATGATTAGGTTACTTATTTAAAATCAGTTGTAAATAAAAAATTAGCCTTAATGTTAGAGCAGGGATGTGTCCGCATCTCTGCTTTTTTAGGCTTTATAAATACGTCATCTATTTTCTATCCATGTGTTTCCTCCTGTATTTAGTATTATAAAATGTTAGTTGTTTTATTTGTCAGTCAGTATGGTAATTATTTTTCCTTCACGTTTAAACTGTAGTCCTAAATTAATTTCCAATACATCTAAAAGTTCATCCAGTGCCAAAGTGGTTTGTAGCTCACCACTAAACCTAATTTCTTTTGGTAACACACAACTGCCGAACTGTACATCGTAATTACGCTCTATCATCCTTATGATACTCAAGATATCTTTATTGGAGAGTGCAATTACGCCTTCTTTCCAGGCTACAGTTTCTGAGGCATTGATCTTTCTGACCTGAGTGCCTGAGGCGGAGGAGATGTACTGTTGGTTGGGCTTGAGCAATGTACTCTTCGACTCTGTAAGCTGGCGTACTGCCACGGCGCCTTCTGCTAGGGTAGTGGTACTTATCGCCTCATCTTTGTAATTGTTAATATTGAACTTAGTTCCTAATACGGTGACCTCTTCCTGTTCTGAACGTACGGTAAAGGGCATTTTTCCATTGTTCTGTTCGATTTTGACAACTTCAAAATAGGCTTCACCTTGGAGGGTGACCGACCTGCTTTCTTTGCCAAATGTGGCCGGGTAGGTCATCGTAGTCTCCGAATTGAGCCATACGCTAGATCCATCTGGTAAAGTGAAGTGTAGCTTGCCGCCACGAGGCGTCTTCAAAGTGATAAGCTGATCGGTTATAGCTAAATCCTTTGCGTGGATACGAGCCAGCTTTTGAGCAGATTCTTGTGCTCCGTCTAGCAGCAATGTGTCGCCTGATGGCAATATTGCAATGGCTTTGGTGACTGGAGCTCCTATAGGCTCCGATAACGCAGCAGCAGTAGCGGCTTTATCTTCCTGTCTTATAGAACGGAAGTAAAATAATGTAGCAAAGGTTGCAATAGCAAATACAGCTGCGACCTGTCGCCAGGGAAATAGACGTCTCGCGGAAGGCTCGAGCTTCGTGATCGGTGACCATTGGCTTAATCTGCTCTCGGCTTCGGATTCATTAAAATCGTCTAGATTATGGTGCTTGATGAAGTCATTATAATGCCGGTACAGCAACTGTTTTTCTGCTGCTGTTGCCTGACCGGATCTATAACGGTCTAATAGTATTTCGAGCTCCTTTTTATTCATGTAAAATATAGGCTATAACGCGCGACCATATGCATAAGACAGTTAAGTCGTGCGGGTGTCTAATAAAAAAATAAAAAATTATGGAAAAAGAAGGATGAAGATATATTTCAGGTTACTTTTTAGGATGAGAAGGGCATTGTAAATCTGTTGCCTAACAGTCTTTGGGGTGATATTGAGCTGTTCGCTGATCTCTTGATGGGATTTTTGCTCTTCACGGCTCAATAGGAAAACTTCTTTCATTTTCTTTGGAAGCTTGTCAATCTTATGGTGTAATATCTCTGCTAGTTCTTTCTCTATGATATACTCGTCTACGTCGTTGCGCTGCTCGCTTTGATGCCATTCGGTGTAATCATGAAATTTCTGAGCGATTTTTTGATGGGCCAATTGGTTTAAGATGATATGTCGGACCATACGATGTAGATAGGCTGAGAAATTGCTTGTAATATGCAAACTTTCTCTCTTGTTCCATAGTTTAGTAAAGACATCTTGCGTTACATCCTGTGCCTTATCATAGTCCTGATAGAAGAGATAGGCGTGTTTGTACGTAATGCTACGGTACCGCTCATATAGCAAAGCAAAGGCCTGCTGATCTCCATTTCTGGAAAGTTCAATAAGCTCGATGTCGGTATACTTGTCGTAGGTATGCAATGGGGTTTTCGGTAAAAGTTAGTGCTTCGATGTCAAATTTAAAGGATATATCTCAAAAAACAAATGCTATTTTAGGTATGAAGCATTGAAACCAGTAGACTTTTATCTTTGAATCAATGGCTTTTTTTTATTTGTCCGAATTTGTCCCCCCTTTTTATTTTCTGTTTTTTACACTTTTATGGATATTTGTGCAATATCTAAGTGATGAAAAGAAATTACTACCTAAACACAATAGCCGGCAATCCAATCTAAAGTTAGTAAACTACACAAACCCTATGGCGCTATCGATAGAGGTCACGCTATACTTCTTTTGTCTACTGAATTAATCAAACCAAAATTAATCAAATCAGAAAATAACCTATGAAAAGTGCTTGTATCAGCCCTTACATCGCATTGCCCTGTAGTTGGCCGTGGCGATGGCCCATTGCTCGATTATTATGCATAGTCGCGCTACTTTTTTTTGTCAACATAGCTGCAAAAGCACAAGCAGTCTATTCTTTTCCCACGACGCCAACGTGGATTGGGTACGGCACTTATCCATTCTGGATACACACGGCAGAGGTAACAATCGACGGGGTGGTGTATCATATCTCCAACGGTGGAAATGGCAGTTGGGAACACAAGTTAACAGGTGGAAATGGGAATGGTACATCTTTGTATTTTGCACCTGCTTCAGATATGACTATCACAATCAAAAGAAAGGATGGTAAACGATTTATATTTCATGATGTATGGTTAAAATATACGAATACTATGGGGGGGTTATATCAACCTCCTTGGTTAACGGTCGTTTATGACGGGTCTTCTTTGCCAAACGATACCTATGGAGCGAATACGACAACACATATTAAAGACAAAAATGTGAGTGTTACTAGTGTGGCACTAAAATATTCAGGGCTGATAGAGTTGTCTCTAGATGACTTGAAGGTAGCGCCTGATCCTTCGGTACCGAATAATTCTGCACCTACCGATATTACACTCAGTAATAATAGCGTAAACGAAAACGTAGCTGCGGGTACAGTTATCGGAGCATTCAGTACGATAGATCCAGATGTGGGGGATACATTTACCTATTCGCTAGTTTCGGGAGTGGGCAGCACGGACAATCACTTGTTTAGTCTACTGGGTAACATGTTGATACTAAACACCTCTCCAGACTACGAAGCAAAAAACAGTTATTCGGTACGGATAAGGACAATGGATAGTGGAAATAGTTCTTTTGAAAAATCATTCACGATTTTAGTTATAGATGTAAATGATGCTCCTGTAGTGACGACGAGTGCTGGTACGAATAGCTATACAGAAGGAGCTGCGGCTGTTGTGGTAGATGCTGGTATTACGGTAACTGATCAGGACAACAGTACATTGTCCTCTGCGACTGTTGCGATATCTGGTAATCTGCAAACTGCTGAAGACAAATTATCCATTTCCCTAAGTTCCGCGACCATGGGAAATATTACCGCGTCTTATGATTCGGGGACGGGTGTAATGACCTTATCCTCCTTAGGCGCTAGCGCGACGCTAGCACAATGGCAGGCCGCATTACGCGCTGTCACCTACGCCAATACCTCAAAGAATCCTTCAACAGCAACACGCAGTATCAATTTTAGCGTTAATGATGGTAGCCTAGCGTCTATGTGGTCTACTAAAACGGTGTCGCTAATTGCGGTCAACGACGCTCCGGTCAACTTGGTGCCAGGTGCGCAGGCCGTAAATCAGGATGCCACATTAACATTCAGTACGGCGAATAACAATTTGATCTCGATCACGGATGTAGATGCAGGAACTGGAAGCGTGCGGGTCCTATTAACAGCTACCCAAGGTAAGATTACCCTTACTACCATTGCCGGGCTGCAGTTTGTATCGGGAGCTAATGAATTGGCAACGATGACTTTCGAAGGGACAATGACAGCGATCAATAGCGCGCTAAGCGGACTGGTATTTACCCCAACACCAGGCTATAGTGGTCCCGCAAATATACAGATTGTTACCAGTGACAAGGGAAACACAGGAGTTGGTGGATCGCTGGAGGATACGGACAATATTCCTATTACAGTGAATCCGATCAATCCGAAAGTAGTTTCGGTTGGTACGACAAAGTCAAACGGGACGTATAAGATTGCCGATGTTATTCCACTGACAGTGACTTTCGATCAACAGGTTTTTGTCACGGGGGGCACGCCAACACTAGAGCTGGAAACAGGAACAATAGATCAAAAAGCACTACATGCGACAGGTAATGGAACTAATATACTAACATTTAACTATACGGTTCAAGCTGGAGATGCGACGGCCGACCTGGACTATACATCGACGACTGCGCTATCGTTGAACGGAGCAGCGATTAAAAACGCAGGTAATTATAATGCAATACTGACCTTACCTGCTGTGGCTGGAGTCAAATCTTTGGGCGGACAACATGCTATTGTGATAGACGGGGTTGTACCTACGGTGACATCGGTAACAGTCCCTGCCAACGGTTATTATACCTTAAATCAAAATTTAGACTTTACGATTAACTTTTCGGAAGCCGTGATGGTGAACAAAACAGGAGGAACACCTAGGCTGGCGCTTGATATTGCCGGACAGACGGTATACGCATCCTATAACGCTGGCTCTGGAAGCACAGCGCTCGTGTTCCGCTATACGGTAGCAACAGGCTTGGAGGATCGAAACGGAATTACCGTTGGCTCCCTAGCAACTAACGGGGGTACGATAGCAGATGCTGCTGGCAACAATGCTGCCCTGACACTAAACGCAGTCGGTAATACCAATGGTGTAAAGGTCGACTCCAAAAGTCCAGCGTTGACATTAAGTATTAATACACAGGCAACACATACAAACAATCGCCGAGTAGACCTTCTTCTCTTGACCGGAGACGGTGACTTGTATGAAATGAGGTTCTCTAACGATAATATATCCTGGAGCCCTTGGGAGCCGATTACCTTGAGTAAAGATTGGGATCTAACAGCTGGAGAGGGGACAAAGACGGTGTATGTAAGCGTAAGGGATATAGCAGGAAATACGACTGAGGTCAATGCGTCCATTATCTTAGATCAGACACCACCGACTGTGAGCGGGGTTGCTTCTAATGGCCTGTATAAAGATGATAGAACGATTTTCTTTAATGAAGGAACAGCAACATTAAACGGTGCTGCTTTTACTTCGGGCGCAACGGTAACCGCTGATGATACCTATACGATTGTGGTTACGGATAAGGCCGGTAACACAACTACTATAGGCTTTGAAATCGATAAAACCGCACCGGTAGTAAGTGGCGTCGTAGAAGGGAAGGCTTACAATAGTAATCGCACCATTACCTACAATGAAGGTAATGCAACGTTGAATGGTGCTACATTTACTTCGGGAACAACAGTTAGTGCCGAAGGGAGTTATGTGCTTGTAGTGACCGATGCCGCGGGTAATAGTACGACAGTGTCCTTTAAGATTGATAAGACAGCGCCTGTGGTAAGCGGGGTGGTAAATGGAGGAATGTATAATACCAATCTCACAATAGACTTTAATGAGGGGACTGCAACATTGAATGATGTTCCGTTTGCGCCGGGCACTGTTGTCTCGATGGAGAATAGCTATGTTCTTGTGGTGACCGATGCCGCAGGTAATAGTACGACAGTGTCCTTCAGTATTGATAAGACAGCCCCTGCAGTTGTGGCAGATTTTACAGCGCAAGGGCTACAGTCAGAAATAGCGCTCAGCTGGATGGCTAATCGCGAACCAGACTTTAAGGAGTACCTATTGTATGTGCAGCCTCAAGGTGGGACGAAAACACTTCTACAAACTATCGCAAAAGGAACAGAAAGTTATCGATATACGGGGCTTCCAAATAGTACAAGCTATGCCTTCTTCTTGGTGACAGCCGATCAGGTCGGTAATCGGAGTGCGGAAACAACTGCAACAGCCACAACAATGGCCGAGCAGACGATTACATTTGGCACTTTGTCTATCATGACCTACGGCGATACCGAAAAGCCGCTAACAGCAACGGCTAGTTCGGCGCTTCCGGTTTCTTATACATCTTCGAATCCAGCAATAGCATCGGTTTATCAAGACCCGGCGGATGGTAATAAATGGAAGGTGAAAGCGAAGGCTGCGGGGACTGTCATGATTATAGCTGCTCAAGCAGGAAACAATCAATATCTGCCTGCAACAGCGATAAGCCAGCCGTTGACAATAGATAAAGCCCAACTAACGATTACAGCGGACGCGCAGTCTAAAGTATTTGGAGAAGCAGACCCCGAATGGACCTATCAGGTTGGGGGATTGGTGAATAATGATAGCCGCGCTATTATAACAGGTAAGCTGAGCCGTGCTGAAGGGGAGAATGCGGGAAGCTATGCCATCAATAAGGGAAGCTTGGATGCTGGAACGAACTATACGATAGACTATACCGGAGCGAACTTTAGTATCCGCAAAGCCAAACAGACGATAAGCTTTACAAATCCAGGAGTACTGGCACGTGATGCGGGTACGGTGGCACTGGACGTAAAATCGAGTGCAGCATTGCCGATAACACTACGTGTGGATGATCCGCTGGTTGCTACGGTATCGGGTACGGATCTACAGGTGCTGCGCCTAGGTACGGTACGTATCACAGCCACACAAATGGGAGATGAAAATCATGAGGCGGCTCCAGTGGTAGAAGTTCCCGTCCTTATCGCTGCAGGTGCAGGAGCAAAACTTCCTATTGTGGTACATCAGGCGGTATCTCCAAATGGGGACGGTATAAACGAATTCTTGATAATCGAAGGTATCCGGGATTACCCCGAAAATAAGGTGACCATCTTCGACAAGAATGGTTCGGTATTGGCCGAAATCGAGAGTTACAATAACCAGAATAACGTATTTACTGGAAAAGATAGCCGTGATGGTACCTACCACTACTTCTTAGATATAAAAGATAATGGGATATGGAAACGAGAAAAGGGATATTTTGTGATTAGGAGGTAAGGTTACGAAGGTTCTAAAGTGATAGAGTGATAAAAGTTAACATGTGAGACTAGAACACGTCACTGCGAACAAAGTGAAGCAGTCTGTTTGAATGAAGG
>JBEBQJ010000154.1:0-11537 GCA_040395455.1 Sphingobacterium yanglingense
TACTTTTTGCGATGTAATCCGTACTGCCTGCGATGTAACTCGTACTTTCTGCGATAACCCCTCCGATCTAAAATCGATCAAAAGCCCTAAAGTAACTTCCTTTATACCACTAGTTCGCTTTCATCTCCACGCATTACATTTGATTTATTTTAAAAAAGTTCATTTCTTTGTCACCCTTTTTTTACACAAAATCGTTTTCACTAAACAAAGCATTACCATACGCTTTAACTTCAAGATTATGGAGAGATTCAAAAAACATATATATATCAGCAATCTTCTGGCCAAGGAACGCTTAGGCATATTATCGCCAGAAGAACAAGAAACTTTGTCAAAATGGATACAATCCGATGTCCACAACGAGAAACTAGCTGAAGCGCTTCGTTCGCAACTCCTATCAGACCTCAATAAGCCGATGCCAGACGAGGTCAAAGCGTGGCAAAAATTTAGTCAGAACAATCAGATTCCTAACCTTCATTCCTCCCGAAAGATCTCCAGACTTTGGTTAGGTATAGCCGGTGCCGCAGCCAGCATTGCATTAATACTCGGCACGACCTTATGGATACAGCAGTACAACGACAGTAAGACCGATAAAGTAACTGTAAATAGCCTTATGACAGAAAGCATCTATAAGGATTCAAAAGGCATTTTGCTTTTATCGGACGGAAAGACCACAGAGCTTAGTGTGAAGACGAGCCCAGACTCTAGCTATGACCTTGCGACA
Organism: Sphingobacterium yanglingense; assembly: GCA_040395455.1. Lineage (GTDB taxonomy): Bacteria > Bacteroidota > Bacteroidia > Sphingobacteriales > Sphingobacteriaceae > Sphingobacterium > Sphingobacterium yanglingense_A. Next base: position 722 of record JBEBQJ010000154.1, read on the forward strand.
CTAGCTGAAAAGACTCCTGCACATACCGGAGAAGCTGCCCTGAATACCATAATCGTACCCAAAGGAGCCGAATTTAAAGTCAAACTGCCGGACGGTACTATTGCATGGATAAACTCCGATTCCAAGTTGACCTTTCCCAACAAATTCGACACCGACAAGAGAGAGATTCGTGTCGAGGGTGAAGTCTGTCTAAATGTAGTCCACAATCCCCGGCAACCATTCGTCGTACATATCAAAAACCAACGCATCGAGGTCTTAGGTACGCTATTCAATATAGAAGCCTATTCGGGATACCCAACAAAAACAACTTTAGTACAGGGAAGGATTGCTATTGAATCCAATACCAAAAAGACAATTTTATCTCCAAATCAGCAATTGGTACAAGGTTTAGATGGTCGCACCTCCGTATACAGCGTCAATGCCCTCGAAAGCATACAGTGGACTGAAGGAAATTTCGAATTCAACGACGAAAATATTGTGGATATCATGAATAAACTGTCCCGCTGGTACAATGTAGATTTCATCTTCAACGATGAAGAAAAAAAACAAGGCCGCTTCACCGTACAGGTAGAGCGTACAAATTCCTTAAAGGACATCCTAAAGAAAATGGAATTGACCGGCACTATTCATTTTAAATTAAAAGATAAGCAGATATACATTTATTAACCCGTTAACTAATCACAAAAAAATCCTAAACAATTTATTAAAGTAATTATGGATGAACTCATTTCAAAAAAGAAGCTCTTAGCCTCTCAACGGCCTAGATATTTTAGTGCAGTTCGCTATTGGTCCAAAGCATTGTTGCTATTCTCTTATTTATTTTTAGTTAGTCCATCGATTTGGGCCCAACAAAAACTGAGTATTGATAAAAAAAACAGCAGTATCGAGGAAATCTTACGGTATGTCCGAGCCAATAGCAATTATCGGTTTGTATATGACAGTCAGATGATCAAGTCATTAAAAAAGATAGATCTATCCGTAAAGAACGCCGACATAAAACAGATAATGGACGCTTGCTTGGCAGGTTCCAACCTCAACTACGTACTAGATGGCAATACCATCGTCATTCGAAAGAACAACAATTCGACTGCGACCATCATTACTATCCAATCCGCTAAGAGCATTTCTGGAACAGTGTTGGGGTCAGAAAATCGTAAAGCATTGCCGGGCAGCACCGTTAAGCTTTATGGCACCAATATATCCCCTATCTCAACGTCGACCGATCAGCAGGGCAAATTTTCGATCAGCTACCCACAGAATACCGAAAACGCGGTACTACAGGTCAGCCTTGTTGGAAAAAAACAAGTAGACATTCCACTAGAAGGACAGACCAACATCAATATCAGCATGGACGATCTTGTTCAAGAACTAGACGACATTGTGGTCACAGGTATCTTCAACAAGTCCAAGGAGACCTTTACGGGAGCCGAGCGAACTATTTCATCTGCAGAACTAAAACAATTCAAAGGGCGCAACCTTTTTGTCACGTTAGGCAATATTGATCCATCTTTTTACATCGTCCCCAATAATGCCAAAGGATCCGACCCTAATCTTATACCGGATCTACAGCTCCGCGGTACCAGCTCAGTTCCGAATATCAACCAGCTTACAGATGCCACTGCGGCCAATCTGAATGCTCCGCTCATCGTGATCAACAACTTTGAAAGTACGTTACGGTTTATGATGGACCTCGATGTCAATGAAATCGAAGATATCACCATATTAAAAGACGGGCAAGCTACCGCCCTATATGGTTCCCGTGGTGCCAATGGCGTAATAGTCATTCGCACCAAGGCTCCTGTTGCGGGCAAATTAAGACTTAGCTATAGCGCGGGCCTCAATACGAACCTTCCTGACCTCAGTAGTTACAATCTGCTCAATGCAGCGGAAAAACTTGAGTTAGAAAGACTAGCTGGTCTTTTTACGAATGATAAGAAAAGCATTCAGGACAACCTATTGATACAGGAATATTACCACACCGTCAACGACCTTGTACAATCCGGACTGAACACCAACTGGCTTGCCAAGCCTCTTCGCATGGGGATAGACCAAACCCACAATATCCGTATGGAAGGCGGAGATGAAGTCTTCCGGTATTCACTGGGCGGTATGTACAATGATGTGCAAGGGGTGATGAAAGGCTCAGGGCGTAAAGTATTCAATGGTTCACTAAATCTCTCCTATGAATATGATAAACTCACCTTCCGCAACAACACTATAATAGGTGGTACGCGTACTTTTGAATCACCTTACGGAACCTTCGATCAATATGCCCGTCTGAATCCCTATTGGTCTCCTTATGATGATAAAGGAAATATTACGCGTTGGTTTTCGCCTTATGAGAAAAATTTCTGGGGTAAACACAGTCTATTGGGCAATCGTCCCATAGCCAATCCGATGTACGACGCCACTTTAAACAATTATAGTACAGGAAATGTAGTCAATATCACCAACAACTTTCAAGCGGAGTGGAAACCAATCTTAGGTCTAGTCCTCCGTGGAGCATTAGGTATCGTCAGCGAAACACGTACATCCGACGATTTTAAGCCGGCCAACCATTCCATGTTCAATGAAGTAGAAGCCGCAGATTTTGCCCTTAAAGGAAGTTACAGCTATGGTTCGGGAAGAAGCTTCTCTTATACGGGGTCATTTACGAGCAGCTATTTTAGGGAGTTTGATGGGCAGCATGCTGTATCCGCCGGATTCAACGTAGATCTCGCCCAACAGAATGGATATAATTACATGTTTGCCGCACAAGGTTTCCCTAGTGACCAGTCAGACTTCCTGCCACTGGCTTTACGATACGAACGGGACGGCAGACCTGGAGGTAGCGAATCCACCACACGACGGATAGGACTCGTGGCCAATGCCAACTACTCTTTCAAATACAAATATATTCTGGATATGGCCTATCGTTTAGACGGAGCTTCCCAATTCGGTTCCAACAAACGGTTCGCCCCTTTTTGGTCTGCCGGTCTCGCTTGGAACCTACACCGCGAAGACTTTATCAAAGAATTGCTGCCTCATGTCTCGATGTTCAAACTCCGTGGTAGCTATGGTCTCACAGGCTCTACACAGTTTTCGGCCTACCAGTCCCAGTCTATCTATAAATATTACCTAGACCAACAATACAACCAATGGATGGGCGCCTACCAAGAAGGATTGGCCAACCCCAACCTAGCCTGGCAGAAAACAGGACAGTATAATCTCGGTATCGACCTTGTACTCTTTAGAGATCGATGGAGTGTCACTGGAGACATCTATAAAAAGCAGACCTCCAACCTACTTTCATCACTGGATCTTCCGTACACCAATGGATTTACAAGTTATAACGAAAATATCGGTTCGCTGCAGGAGAAAGGCTTCGAGCTACGTTCTACGGTATTTATCATTCCCAACAGGTCCAACCGATGGGGCTGGTCCGTCACCGGAAGTCTAGTACACACCCAGGACAAGATAACCAAGCTTTCCAAAGCGATGAAAGATGCCAACAGCCGATTATTGGAAAACTACTCCAGCGCGCCTAACAAGATTATTCAGGAAGGAGAATCACAGAACATGATCTATGTCGTACCTTCCTTAGGTATTGACCCCAGTACGGGAAAGGAAATGTTCCGTAATAAAGATGGACAGGCCACCTATCAATGGGATTTTAGAGACCGCATCGCTGGTGGCTTGGGCCAACCCAAATTCCGTGGTAATATCAGCTCTTTAGTCCGCTATCGTGATTTCTCACTTAGTGCCTCATTTGGATACCGTATAGGTGGGTACCTCTACAACAGCACACTGATCGACAAAATCGAAAATGCAGATAAGTATTTCAATGTCGATAGTAGAGTCTTGACCGATAGGTGGGTAAAGCCCGGCGATATCACTAAATTCAGAGGGCTCAACGATCCTTCGCCGACCAATGCCTCCTCCCGTTTTCTACAGAAAGAAACCACTTTTACCTTGCAGAGCATCAGCCTATCCTACGATATCCGTGATAGAGGTTGGCAACGTAGAGCAGGTATACGAAATATGAATCTTTCGGCCAATACCGGTGAGTTGTTCTATCTCTCGACTGTAGCGCAAGAGCGGGGTACAGCCTACCCTTTCTCTCGTCAGGTATCCGTTAATCTTGCCGTATTTTTTGGCAAATAATTCAAGACAGACATGAAAAAAATAGTATTCCTTTTGACCTGTATCACACTTGGATTAAGTGCATGCAACAAATGGCTAGACGTCAAACCCAAAGGCCAATCTACCGATGAGGAACAATTTAAAACTGAACTCGGTTTTAAAGATGCCCTAACCGGTGCCTATATACGTCTAAAATCAGACAACCTATACGGAGGTCACCTAACATGGGGAGCGCTAGAACATATGGCGCTAAACTGGGACCTAGAACGTCAAGCCCCCCTAAATGCCTATTATTCCCTACGCACAGGGGACTACCGTACGGCCAATACCAGAACGATGCTCGACGGTATCTTCCGGGACCAATTTAAAGTTATCGCTGATGTAAATGCCATCCTAACTCGCATAGATGGCAAACAATCCATCTTTTCGCCTGGTTACTACGAGATAATCAAGGGAGAGGCCCTAGCTTTACGGGCATTGGTCCATTTCGAGGCCCTCCGCCTATTTGGTCCCATCCCCAGCAAACCCGGAACAGAAAAATGGTTGCCTTATGTGAAGACCGTGGATAACCAAATCCATGAAGGCTTAGCATTTGGAGCCTACTTATCCGAAGTACTACATGACCTAGAAGCAGCAGCTGCATTGCTCGAAAAAAGTGACCCGGTATTAAAGCACACCTTTAAAGCCTTAAAAAGCCCTAAGGAAGATCCTAATAACGTCCCCGCCATCACTGACGATTTCCTTATGGACCGAGAGTTAAGATTCAACTATTACGCCGTATTAGCTCTTCAAGCTAGAGTGTACCAATGGCTTTCGATGAGCGAGAGCAGCTATTCCGAAAAGGCCCTCGCTTACGCTAAAAAAATAATCGACATTAGCCAACCCGGGCAGCAATCCACCCGCTTAGGGACAGAGGCCGACCGCACAAAAGGAGATTACACCATGACTCCCGAATACCTGTTTGGGGTCCATGTATTCAACCTGAGTTCGCGATACCCAGCACTCTTTGGTGAGACTGGTACATTCTCTAAGTTCGATTTCGACAAAACAAGTGGTACTTTCAATATGCTCAACAACCTTTTTCCGCCCAACGAGCGTGCACTGGATGTCCGTTGGAAGGACCAATGGGCCTACAAGGCCGACCCGACCAAGCCAAACTCGGTAACTTATGCCAAATATTTCCAAAAGTCAGTATCTCCTCTGAACAGAGTTCCTCTGATACGTCTCAGCGAGATGTACCTGATTGCAACAGAGTTTGCTCCGACCAAGACGCAAGCAGAGGCCTATTACAAGACCTATTGTGATGCCAAAGGAATTCCTTTTACCAATGGCTTCACTTCCACTGGATGGGAGACCGACCGAAAGAACAAATTGATCCGCGAGGTAACCCGTGAGTTTTTTGCAGAAGGAAAAGCATTCCTCAATTACAAACGACTCAACGTTATTTACCTACCGTCCAGCTGGACCTACACATATTATGTCGGTTCGGACAAAAAATATCTCGTACCAAAACCTGATCGTGAAATCGATTACAACCAAGCAGACTAGCCATGAAGAATATATATTCATTAATCACCTTATGGGGCACCTGTTTATTAGGAATGGTTGCCTGCCAAAAATCAGAAATCCCCGTATATTCGGGCGATACGCTGGTGCAATTCCAAGATACAATCCCCCAAGGATACACCTTTCTCTACGAACCTTCTAGCATATCGAGAGACACCTTGTGGGTTCCGATCCGCGTCATCGGTGGTACCACCTCCCACGACCGCGCAGTCAAACTGACCCAGGTACAGGAATACCGGGATTCCCTAATCTATGACCAGTCTGGTAAGCAGATTGGGATAGAAAAGGTTCCCGTACTATTTACCGCTGTAGCCGGCAAGCATTATGTGGACTTCGACCAGCCTGCCATGAAGGACTTACTTGTTGTCAAATCTGGGCAGGTAGACGCCCTTTTACCCATCATCCTGCTTCGAGATCCGAGCTTGACCAACAATTCCTACCGGCTGAGACTATCTTTCGCAGCGAATGACAATTTCCGCCTAGGCGACAGCAAACTCTTGGAAAAGCTTATTCAGTTTTCCGATCGGTACGAACGGTTTTACTCTTGGCGATTTGACAACTACAATGCCCCTGCATTTGGTACTTTCGGAAAGTATAGCCAACGAAAGCATGAATTCATGTACGAGACACTTGGCGAACCGATCACCGAAGAATGGTATCAGGCCCTGGCCAAAGAAGGTGCACAGAACCATTACCAAAACATTATGCGCGAGGCACTTTCCATCTTCAACAATGATCCGGAAAATATCGCATCCGGCAAGGCTCCTATGCGGGAGACAGCGGATGAAAAGAGTCCATTGATAACCTTCTAATAATAATCAAAATGAACCTGATAAACAAGAGTCGACTACTATACCTTCTCCTCTTCTTCTTCTTTCAGTCCTGCTATAAAGATGACAGCCAACCCGCTGGCACACTTACCGCTCCACTCCTCGTAACCGATGTTGCGGAGTCCTACACCGTGCAGAGCCAGGGTGGACGGTTACACATAGAGCCAACAATACAAGGGACAGATCAAGCTGACCATATCTTCACTTGGCTCCTATATGATGCCACTTTTATTAGCAATAATCCCAAACTCCCTGTCGCTGACACCTTAGGGCGTACCCAAAACCTAGACTACACATTCAACCATCAGAAGACTGGCGAATATGTACTGGTCTTAAAGGCGCTGAACGCAAAGAACAATATTGCCCAGTTGTTCAAATATAAAGTCACCATCACCACGCCTTACCTTTCTGGCTGGTACGTGCTCAAAGAAAATGCAGGGAGCAGCGATCTGGACTTCCATTATGCTGGCGGTAAGATCGAAAACTGGATTGCGCAGAATAATAACGGACAAAGCCTTATGGGCAAAGCCAAAAAAGCTTTTTGGGTTCCCCGGATGAAAAATAGTCTACAGTCTACAGATCTCTTTAGCGGTCTTGCTGTACTTACCGATCAGGATGTCGCGCTATTCAAACTAGAAGATGGCACCAAACTGCATGACTATTCCTCTATTTTCTTTTCCCAACCGGCGGAAAAACGTCTACAGAACTTATTACTAGCGATGAACGGTAACCTAATCCTAGTCAATAATGGACGCTATTACATTATGAATCAGGGTGCCAAATTTGGAAGCACACGACTCTCCAACTACGAAATAGGTGATATCGGTGTATCCGCCTCCATGGACATCCTCTTTGATACAAGCACCAAGACTGTTTTCCTCAATGACGGTGTCAACATCCGCACCCTGTTGTCCAATGGCGCTGCCTTAAAAAACATGGGTACCGATCTTTACTGGGCAGAGGCGTACAGGGGCACGCGTAGTAGTACGACCTTGCTATTCAAAAATCCCGTCACTGGCGAGGGCAAGTTCTTTAAACTCAATACCACCATTGGTCCGTTTATCGATGCCAATCAAATTTTGATTGCCCAGCAGACCGATCTACCTAGCGGACACCATCTACTGGCAGCAGATGTCATCAATGGAAACTACGACAATGACCTATTATACTACAGCAAGGATAATCAATTGTACTACAGCGCATTCCTAGACCTAACTCCCGTATTACAAAAGACTTTTGATGCTGGTGAGACTATAAGTTGTATCCAACATATTAAATATCCGGCACCAAACTCTGGTGTTGTCAACAGCTTCAATAAAGTCGCTGTCGCCACTTACAAAGACAATAACTACCAAATCTGGATTGCCGATATCAACTCTACGGGTACACTATCATTCAAAGCTGAGCCAGATTTTAAGGGAAAAGGCAAAGTAAAAAGCTTCACCTATTTCGAAAACGGCAATGGTAATTTTCTTTACCGATAGCTGTACCGAACTTTTCCCTACATCCTCTACTGTCAAAAGCAGTAGGGGATTCTTATTTATATAAGAAATTTTCAGTATTTTTGTATATCAACTATCTTTACACCTAAGTAAATATTTCTCTATTAAGCGCATGACTTCTAATAACCTGGTCACTGTTTCAGATTTCTCGATTTTTTTTCGAGATTGCTACCAGCGTATTTTCCATTTTGTCGAGCGCTACATAGGCGACCCGCTTGTTGCAGATGATTTAACACAAGACACTTTTCTCAAGGTGTATGAAAGGTTTGACGGCTTTGAGACCACATTACATGCCCGTTCTTTTGCGTATACGGTGGCCCGGAACCTTTCACTGGACTATATCAAACATCAGCGGGTCAAGCAAGGTTACGCTGCTCTTCCCCAAGAGGAAGAAGACAATAGTTTTTATCATCAGATCAGTTATGTCGAGACCGTAAACACCGTACGGACGGCCCTGACGCATCTCAGCCAGAGAAGCCGGGACATTATTGAATTGAGCATGGACGGCAAGAGTACGGACGAGATCGCGGCATCTCTTGGCATATCCGTCAATACGGTAAAGACGTTAAAAAAGAGAGCCTACCAAAAGCTCCGTGAACTTCTAGCTTCGCGCTACAAAAGCCTCCTTTTCCTTTCGGCTTTGCTCGGAGCACTTCTCTGCTGGCTTTTATCATAGTCCGTTATTAAAAAAACCGGCAACCAAAAAATAGGTTACCGGTACACAAATTAAACGAAACAAAACTAAACCTAGATTTATTGGCCAGGTTTAATTAAACCCTTCTTTAGCCTCTCCTCTATTCTTAGAGAAAGATCCTGCAAATGTGCCTTTGAGAGCCCTTTCTTTCGAGATACTGCTTTTTTAATGTCCTTATTCAAATCGTTGAGATGCAGACGTATCAAACTAGACACATCCGATGTTGTAGATTCTGGATTCATATAGTAAATATTACCATTACCATTGTTCGTTGCGACGATTTCAGTAGTCATCACCAAGTTTCTAAACGACTCATTGATATATATCTTTTGCAGGTTTCTACGTTGCGGACTGATTTCTCCACTCGTGTAGAGTTCGGACCAGATCATCTTACGAAGATCCCCTAAGTATTCATCGATACCATACAGTCTCTGCCCTGCCTTAGGGTTATTCGAATTCTGGATCATCTCCGATAACATTCCTGATCCCAACAATCTGAACAATACAGTCTGCTGTCCGCTATAAATATAGCTCCAAGGATCAACACCTGTCAGGGAGGTAATCGTATCATTTACCAACCAAGTCGGCGTAGTAAACAGCTGCTCGTCCAAGTACTTCATGGCTGCCTTCTGCTTCTCATAGGGTACCTTTTCTAGCATAGGTCCAGGCTGCTCCACACTTTTCAGCGTACGGTATTGCCCACCGATATTTTTCAAAACCTGTGCGTTATACAACCTATACTGACTCAGTAGAGTCTTATACATCTCGCCTGCATGATAATAGCTATCATTATCAGTCTTTGTCCAGCTTAACAGATTCGGAAGGATAAGTTTGAGGTTTTTAATTCCATACGTATTAGCCTTTACATTATCATCTCCCAGATCTTCACTTTGTGACCTCGGATCCGTAAACTCCATTTCACCACCAAAGAAATATCTTTTATTCGCAGCCAGACTATCAATGATCAGTTTATTTTGATAGGATATCTCATCCTCAGCTGTCTCAAACTGCGGCAACCACCTGTATCCCCAGGAAATAGCCCATTTGTCATAATCTCCTATACGTGGGAATATTCCCTTCTGTGATATGCCATCCTCCGGTTGAGCTACATAATTAAATCGCGCATAATCCATGATTGAAGGCGTATGTCCATACTTATCCGTAAATGTGCGGCTTCGTAACGAATCCACGGGTACGGTAGAGCTTGAACCGAAATTGTGCATCAATCCCAATGCGTGCCCTACCTCATGCGAAGACACAAAACGGATCAACTCCCCCATCAGATCATCGTCCAGAACCATCTTGCGTGCTCTAGGATCTATGGCTCCTACCTGTATCATATACCAATCGCGCAGCACCGACATGATATTATGGTACCAATTGATATGCGATTCTATAATTTCGCCCGACCTAGGATCATGGACATGCGGTCCTGAAGCATTGGGAATAGCAGAAGGCTTATATACGATAGCCGAATTGCGTGCGTCATTGATGTTCCATGTCGAATCACCAACAGGCGCCAGTTCTCCCCGGATTGCATTCTTGAAGCCTGCTGCTTCAAATGCCTCCTGCCAATCGTTGACACCCGCTATCAAATAGGGCACCCATTTCTTTGGTGTAGCCGGATCGATATAGTATACAATAGGTTTTTTCGGTTCTACCAATTCACCCCGCAGGTATTTGTCTACGTCTTCCTCTTTCGGTTCCAATCTCCAACGGGTCGCGTAATAGATATTCTTTACCCCTTGCGGATTATGGTCAAAGTCTATAAAACCCCGAGCAAAAAAACCTACACGGGCATCCGCCAAGCGACCTTTCATAGGTGACTTAGGTAATAAGACCAATGAACTATTCAGTTCGTAAGTCAATGGCAGAGCTGATGCCGCCCCTGCAACCAAATAGGTCTTAACGGCCTGTATTTCTGTATTTATCGGAAATGAATTTACTCCAGCGATATAAGACTTGTCTGCTTGATAGCCCCCTACATTCAGTCCCTTTTTCGTGCTCTCGTTAAAATATAATATTTCATTATCCTGATTCAGAAAATCCGTCACATCTATCACATAAGATTAAATGACACTGTCTTTTCCAAAAGCCTTAAT
>JBEBQJ010000155.1:0-11441 GCA_040395455.1 Sphingobacterium yanglingense
AACAATTGCCGCGTAGCCAAGTATTACATAGATATAAATTTTCATAGTAATCTCTATTATAAATGATAACACAGGAAAAAACTTAAAAGTCTAACTGAAAACCAAAATTCCAAACACGCAATAGGGGTAAAACATCGGCTCTTGCACTTTCTGGATCAGATCCTAAATAAGATGTAAAGGTCATCAAGTTTTGCCCCTGCGCATATATACGACCGTTTATTCCAAGCCACTTTCGAGGCAAATTATACGTAAGATTCACATTTTTTAACCGTAAGAAAGAAGCATCAGAAACATGAGCATCACTATTTCGCAATTTAGCAGCTGCTTGAATAGCTTCCATATTCAAACCAGAGGTCAGTCTCTGAAAACGAGGGTTTACCTTATTGTACGTCCAATTGTCTAACGTCTCCCGGCCTACGTTCTCTGCCGCATATCCAGGTGTTGCACCCTTGGAGTAAATATAATTTTCTCCGGTTTGATTAACATACTGAAAAAAAACACCTAACTGAAAGGGACCATAACGAAAGGTATTATTTAGGCTGGCATGATAATGTGTCCCCATAAATGTTACCCACTGCCGATCGTCACCGAAAGTCAATTCTCCATCTCCGTTTACATCTTCAAATGTATAGATGCCTGTATCGGGATCTATACCTGTATAATGATAAACTTTTTTAATGGTCAAAGGCTGACCAACCACTAATGTACTGGCGTAAGGCGAATATGTTAAACCTGGAAAGGATATTAATTTATTTTTGGGTACTGATAGCATCAAATCCGTCTCCCAAGAGAAGTGATTATTCGTTACATTGGATGTATGCACAGTTAGCTCAAACCCTTTATTTTCTACTAAAGCATCCATATTGGCCTGAATCTTCTCAAATCCAGTAACCGCAGACAAAGGCATACCCACCAACTGATTTCCAGAACGATTGCGATAAAATGATGCCCCAAGTGAAAAACGATCATTTAAAAATGTTAGGTCGGCACCAATTTCCAATTTTGTGTTGTTCTCCCAACTAAAATCGGAGTTAAAATGTTGACGAGGGGTCATCCCAATGATGCCTCCGTATTTTTCGCCGGCGATAAACGTGTTTAAATACTGGTAATCTCCAATTTGGTCGTTTCCAGTGATACCATAACTCGCACGGATTTTTCCAAAGTTGAGCCAAGAATGTCTTTCCATCCAGGACTCTTTCGAGAATACCCAAGCTGCACCTAAAGCACCAAAGTTTGCAAATTGCCGTCCAGGACCAAAGCGACTGGAACCATCGCGACGGGCGGTAGCGTTAATTATATATTTTCCATCAATATTGTAATTAATCCGACCAAACAAAGCGTGGTACTTATATAGTATATCATCAGTTGCAATTAGATTAAAATAGGTTGCAGAACGAATATCGTAAATCAGACTATTACTGGCAAAACCTGACCCACGTTCGGTTTTCGTTTTAGACTTACTGTGTTGCAAAGAAGCCCCCACTAACGCATCTAACTCGCCTACAAACACTTTTCTTTTAAACGTCAACTGGGGCTCTATTATCCAATTGTTTCTACGACCTGCATGAATCATAACAGATGATGCCTCGGGTCCTACATTAAATGCTGGATTGTAGATGGTATTTGGTGTGATTCCAAATTCCTCCAGAAAATTATTATTATATCCGAGATTGGTGGAGAAGGAAAGTGATTTCGCTAATTGATAAGATAAATTAAGGCTAGTGTTTAAAGAACTCACATTGTTTTCGTATTTTTTTTTAAGTTCGGCAAGTGGATTGTTAAAACCTGGAGCCCAATTTAATTCACCCTCCTCAGTATAAAGCTTGGGCGCATTGGGTGCGCGAAAAGTCTCTAAAAAAGTAATATCGCTTTTTGGTAAATTATTAAACTCAGCGCCGTAACTAACAGCCATCTTAACCTGCAGACGCTGATCAGTGGATCGATGATGAATACTAGAATGTACTCCGGCTTTTTGATAACTAAAGTCTCCCGAAAATGATGGCACTTGCTTAAAATAGGTGCCATTAATCAAAAAATTAGTTTGATCACTCCCCCCAGAAATGCCTAGTTGAGAGGCCATACGTTGCGCTTGTCTACCTACTAATGCTTTTTGCCAATTGGTATATCTGTTTGGATCCCAATCTCCATTGACATCGTAAGCATAAGAGGGATATTCGGTTACACCATCTTCTGCGTAAGCCGCTTTACGTAATTTAATGTATTCCTCCGTATTTAAAAGATCCATAAAACGTGCAGGAGTAGTGATCCCTAAATCCATCGACGCATTCAACCGGGTCTTCCCGCTATTCCCACGTTTTGTAGTAATCAAAATGACACCATTTGATCCTCTTGAGCCATATATTGCTGTAGCATCTGCATCTTTCAATACTTCAATGCTTTCAATATCTGCTGTACTTAATATATTGAAAGGACTAAGACCACCCTCCCCCATTGCGATATGGGTAGCTACATTGGATGAGCTTAATGATGTAGCATCGAAAGGTACTCCATCAATGACATAAAAAGGATCATTGCCAGCAGCTATACTATTGGTACCTCGCAAACGAACCTTCACAGCCGACCCTATCATTCCTGATGTTTCCGATATTTCGAGTCCAGCCACCCTGCCTTGTAAAGCTGACAGTATATTCGTAACAGGTTGATTTTCGATTTCCTTAGCCGTAACACGGGCAATAGAGCCTGTACGTTCTTTGTCTTTTACGGTATAGTAGCCTGCATTGACAATGATTTCTTCTACCTCTGCACTGATGGTCTTTAGCACGATAGTGCCCAATTGCGTTTTAGCATTACGCTGTACGGAGCTATGACCTAGGTAGCTTATTTCTATGAGTTGGCCCTCGGCTACATCCTTCAGCTCAAAATCTCCTCTCTCGTTCGTCTTGGTATGTAAACCGGTTCGCTTTCCCTGCGTATCCAATACATAGATCGACGCTCCGACTAGGGGCTCCCCCTTTTCATTGGTGACACGTCCTCCGACGGGTTGCTGTAGTGCTGGAGGCTCTTCTGGCAAATCGCCCTTGATTTCACTTTTAGGTCTTATAATAATAGTAGTGCCATTGACGAGGAAGCCGAGCTTGCTCTGCTTTTTAAAAATATCGGACAGCACATATTCTAAATGCCCATTATTGCTACGGACAGTAACCAATTCAGCATTCTTCGTGATAAGCTCAGGGTTATAGATCAGATCAAAACCTGATTGCTTTTTAATTTCTTTCAGCACAGCTTCCAACGATGTCCCGGTGGCGTTAATCGTCACTCTCTGACCATAACTTGATGTTGCGCTCAACTGCCCCAGCAGCACTATGATAAAAAGCGTAATCAACTGTATCCGCATACTCCAATACCTTATAGTTTCATTGGTCAGGTGCATTGTGCAGCCCGAATCATGATTATTATTCATATATTTGGTCTTGTTAGGTTAAAAAAAATGTTAATACTTCGAAACTATTTATTATTGTTTTACCTGACAGTGCCGGTGGTGCGTCAACACTGCCGGCTTCCTGTTTCATCAGGTAAACTAAACACATATACTTTTACTATTTCCTTCGCACGACAATCCTCCTTCCTTCTATATTAAACTTTATACTTTGGGTCAACTCCAAATCTTCTAATATGGCTGTGATCGGAGCTGAACGTGAGAGCGATCCGCTAAAAGTAACAGCCGACACGTTATCGATATACTCCACTTCTACATCATACCAGCGCGCCATTTGCCGCATCACGGTATAGATATCCGAATTACTAAATATAAACTTGCCATCCCTCCATGCTACAGCGTCTGCTGCATCAACAGCCACGACTTTCATTCCTCTCGAATCCAGTAAACTCTGTTGTCCCGGAGCTAATATGACAGGCTCTGCGTCGGACAATGCTCGGGTGACCGCAACTTTACCCTCGATCAGTGTAGTCGCGACTTGCTGCTCGTCGGTATAGGCATTGATATTAAAAACAGTACCCAATACTTTTACACTTTGTGTCTCCGTCTCGACTACGAAGGGTTGTTTTAGGTTGTGTGCTACTTCAAAGAAAGCCTCGCCCGTGAGTATCACTTTTCGTATGCCACCGTCAAATCGCGTCGGATAACGCAAAGAGGAAGAGGCATTCAACTTTACCTTCGTACCATCGGGAAGAATAACACTATAATTTCCTCCTATCGGGGTTCTAAGCGTAGCAAAGGATGTAGGTACTGCAGCTATTAAGGACCCATCCTCGTAGGCTAAAGAATCTGTAATGATCAGAGCAGAGTGCGCTTCACTTAGTGCTATGGTCTCACCGCCTTCTAGTATCAAAGTAGCTCTATTTCCGCCCGGCTGAGGCATATCTTCGGCTTCAACAATTCCAGAGGTATCAGTACCAGATGAAGCACTAAATTTATAAAAACTAAGGTACAGGCTGATTGAAAAGACTATAAATAAAATAGAAGCTACCGCATAGCGGGGCCAAATAGGCTTTATTTTAGCAGATGGGCGACCAGATATTTTTTGACCTATCATCCTCGCCTCTCGGTCTATATCTGTAGAAGCTAGATTATCGTAAACTTCCAACTGCGTGCGTAACCAGGATCCGTCATTCATCTGCGTCAACAGTGTAGTATTTTCTTGATCCAGTGCTAGCCATTTCTCCAGCAATAGCATTTCGTCAGTGGTAATGCTATTATCATGATATTTCCGAATCAATAAGACAATTTTATCCTGCTCCATAGCGGTACGATCATTCTATTTTATGATCTATACGAGCTTAGCCGGAAAATCTGTAATGAAATGTGATATTTTTGAAAAATAAATTAGAAGTCTCCAAATTTCAGGAGGAAAAGCACGTACAACCAGTCCCCTTTATCCTTAAAAATGCGTTGCAATGTCTTACTGGCCAAGGATTTGTTCAGATAAACTGCATTCAAAGAGATGCCCAGTTGGGCACTGATTTCGTCGGCATTCAGCCCTTCAATGTAACTCAAACGGAATACCGCAGCCTGTTTATCGGAAAGGTTATTGATTTCTTTGTAAATTGCTTGCATTAGTTCTGTCTGGATAACCCTGGCTTCAAGATCGATATCCGCAATAGGCATATCTATCGTGTCATCTAATACTTGACGCAAACGGGTATCTGCAGCCTTAAGATGGTCGAGACATTTATTTTTAGTCACGAAATATAAAAATCGTTTTACTTGTACATCGCTTTCAAAGCGGCTACGTTCCTGCCAAAGCTTTACAAAGGCGTCATAGGCTATCTCCTCAGCTACTTCCTGGCTCTTCACAAAAGTCCAAGCGTAATAGCGCAATGGATGCAGGAAATCCTTTATGACCTGTTGCAGTGCACGTTCGTCTCCATGCAATAATCCGAAAACAGATATATTCTCCTTGGTTTTCTGGTTAGTAGCCATGATGCTAATATACAGAGATTGGAGGAATAAAAGTATAAACTAAGAGATAACCTTGCAAACTATCTAATAAGACCTCTAAATCACGATTATGAGCCATAAGTTCTGCAATCTTTAAAATAACCGCCCCTGACACTCTAAATCAAATTGGAAATAGGATTTGAACCTATAACCTCTATCTTGGCGAAATAGCGCTCTAGCCAGCTGAGCTACTCATTTTGAAAATATTAATTAGTAATCTTAAAAATACTTTGACGACAAGATACTATACCAATTTTTTCACCAAACCAAAACCCGGTGTGAGCGGGCCTTACCTATGATCACTATTAACATAACATTAATATTACTTTAATACAATAATATACAAGAAAATATTATAAACAAGAAATGGAATGCGTGGAGATTACTCCTTGATATTATTTCTTTTGTTGTAATAAGCTGCTTCGCGTTGAACAAAGGCTTCTTCGCGCATCTTATTTCGGTAGGCAATATCGTTAATCCATTTGGCTAATAAACGATCCATCTTGGTAAGGTGGTAGTTGAGACACATAGGGCAGCGATAGGCCCAGAACTTGTAGCCCTTCTTCTTGACGGAGTCTTCGGCATTGATCTCGTTGGCTCGTTGGACTGCCAATTGTTTGTTTTGAAATACGACTTTGACGCAGGTATATGTTACTTGAATCATAATCAGATTTTTAATGCGGTTATACTTAGTTCAATTCATAACTGCTTAAGATAAGTATTAAAAACCTGTTTTTCAAATAGATAATCTTTAAGATGGTACATTGGGCTCGTTCGGAGATTCTCCAGTATTAAAGGATATATTATTTTTTAGTATGTTTAGGTATTGAAGGCGTGTAAGCCGTAAAAAAAACATAAAATTATGAGAGTATCAAAGTGACTACGCTCCTTGCGGCTATAGTGAGATTGATAGCGGCAATAGTGGTAGGTTTCTAGTGAATACTTTTAAAACTAAAATACAATGATTAAACTCTATAAGGTAATTGACGACCAATTGTGATATTGGGAAACTTGGGACAAAGACGAAAAAACGGCAATTGTCCACTGGGGAATTGTGGGGCAGCGCGGACAAGACAAAGAAGTTAAAGGCGGACTGTTCTCAAATTTTCATAAGGCCGTTCAAAAAGAAATTGACGAACGGTTGAAAGAAGGTTTCGCAGAGTTTGACGAGAACAATTACGCTTTTTTGGAAATAGAATATAAGATTGAAGGCTTTGGCTCCGATCAAGATCTAGACAAACGTCATCACCTTGAAGAACGACTAGACGAAATACTGGGCTGGGCAGGCCTTGGACATGTAGATGGGGGTAGTATCGGAAGTGGCACAATGGAAGTAGGTTGTGTGGTGGTTGACTTTGATATTGCCCAAAAAGTGATTGAAGATAAACTAAAAAACACGGAGTTTGCTAATTATTCAAGGATCTTTAGAATGGACAACGAATAAAACGTAACCAATGATGACAACCAAAGTTATTAGACAGATAAAATAATAAATGGAATCAGCGAAAGGAATTATTATACCGGTTGTTGCCGAATATGTACTAACTCCAAATGTTATTTATGGAGACCAACTAACAGGTATATACTTTGAGACCGAGGATGAACAATATGGAAGAATAACGTTTGAGAACCTAGATGCATTAAGGATATGCCGAGGCGAAATCTTGCCATATAAGAACCATTATAACGACGGACAGCCCCTTCCTTGGGTGCATGAAGTTGAAAATTCGAACTGGCAAAAGGAGAGGTATGATTATGAAAAGGAGAATTATGGTAGTTCTTACGAATTCGGAGGTAATGTAGCTGAAATGTTATCGGATTTCAACCATTATGTTTTTCAATTTCACGATCAGTTCGTTGAGGTGATAGCAAGGGGATTTTGGTTTGAAAAGGACGAAATAAGTTTATTGGGTAAACCGCTCCAATTTGGTCACCCTTTTTTAGGGCTGTCAGAAAATGTTAGTGAGCCATTTGTTGCTCATTCATTAACCTGTTATGTTAGAAAAAACACCAGAACTGAAGAGGAGCTGATTGCTAATGCTAAGTTTTGCTCTCAGCCTTTAATTGAGTGCGCTTTAGAACTCGATGGAAATTCTTCTGTGGATCATAGGCTGCTCCTATCCTATAGAAATGGAAAGCTTATCAGTACTTTGCGAGGATACTTTGGAAAACAGACCGCGGAATTTGAAGGAATAGCAACTTTTAATGATATTAAACCTCATATTGAAGAATATATGTCACAAGTTTATGAAAGACGAAAAGCAATGGGAAAATAGACAGAGGCTGAGTAATTGTATATTATTTTAGAAAAATCGCTTTGGTAGCTTAGGAGGAAACAGTTATGAATAAGGTACGTCCTGTTTTAGAACGATGACTTTTGACATAACAGTGTTCAAAGATGATTAATGGAACATTTCATTTTAATTTTCAACTTAATAAAAAGAAAAAAGAGCTGACTTACTCTGGAAGTGATGAATAGATTAGTCTCAGCTGCTAGTGCCCTGATAGTAGCAATCAGCATAGGATGCTCTGGGGCTCAAAAATATAAAGACTGGAAACAGATTGAATACCGGAATTGTGGTGGTTTCGAACAGCGGGCATCTGGAAATATTGCGGATGCTGAGCCTGCTGTAATCAAAGGAAAGATTATTCTCTGTAGCACGGGTAAAGCTGCTGGTCATGCAAAGCTTACATTTATCAGCATGAACGGCGATACGGTAAAGCATATCGAGGCTGATGTGTCAGGAGAGTTTATAGGTACTATTTCATCCCAGGGGTTCCACGGGAATGTAATTCTAACTGGTTTTGCTAGCGGCTTGACGATGAATAATGTATATATTGAACCCAGTTTCAAGGAATACTATTTTCACATTAAATTATCGCAATACCCAAGCTATATCAACGAATTCGAAGCAAGCTCGGAAAAAGAAACAAAAAAACTGAGGAAGGAAATTGAAAAGTTAAAACGTTAAGGCGAAACTATTATGTCCCTGGAATTTGAGGGACATAATATAAATTATTTGACGAATTGGACGGCGGTATACAAGCAAGAGTTTAAATAAGCCAAGGCTTTTCTTTTCGAACTGTTTTATGCTTCGGCATCGAGGTCTTGGTCTTATAAGGCTTTAAAGTGCGGTGAATCTTTCCGGCCTTTGTCCTGCGCCAATACAGGATCAACTGGTTCTACCTCACGCCACAGTTGTTCCATTCTTCTGATTATTTTCTGAAAGGCTTTACTTTCGTAGGCCGGCCATTTGGTTTGCAGTTCGTTTTCTTTGAATGCTTCAAAAGTTGGGTGCTTGGCTTTAAACAAAGACACCATCGGATAAATAATTTCTCAGCTGAAATATTCTCTAAACTATAAGTACCATAATCCGTACTGTTCGATAGAAAGCAATCGTTATGGTGCTCCACACGATTGCTACGGACGGATTGTTGTACAATGTTATCAATTGTCGATGAATCGGATTGAAAAATACGCTGCTTGACTGCAGGTGTGCGTACCTGAACCATAATTGATTCAGGTAATGCTGCCAGCAATTTAAATATAACAGCACGTTGATTTTCTAAAGTCGTTAAATTGTTGCTAGAACTATGCCACTCTCCCCACGCCCCTATAAAACCCGCTTGTATAAACGGAATAATATCTTCATTTGCTTTTAACAGTGGACTTAACTGGTCTATATGCCGTAAGACAACTGCTAATGACGCATCTTCACCTTCTATATTGTCGGTATAAGCAAACCGAACTATCACTTTAAGCCCTTGTCTCCGAATAAGTCTGAAATCCTGGTAGACAACGAAAAGGTTTCTGCGGAAACCAAAGCCTAGAAAAAGATACCAAAGATATTATCCTTTACCGATGAACACGGCAACGACAAAATGAAGCAGGTCATTGAAGCCAATTACAGGCGGGTTAAAACGGAAGTTTTGCAAATTGTGGAAAGCGAAATGGAGCGGATTAAGAACGACCCTAATTTACAGCATTTGGTGCAAAATGCCTAACTATAGATATAAGCACTTAAATCTTTGTTTTAATCGGGGTTTTTCATAGCCCATGCCTGTATTTCAATGATTACTGGTTTTAGATTTTTTCCTTTCTTTGTTAACGAGTATTCTACCGTGGGTGGTATTGTTGCAAACGCTTTTCTTTTTATTATTTTTTTTGTTTCAAGTTGCTTAAGCTCTTTAACCAACATCCGTGTATTAATACCTGTTACATTTCTTTCGAGTTCTTTAAACCGCATTTTTCCATTCATTAAAGTATTAATAATGGACATCGTCCATTTTCCCGAGACTAGGTCCATTGCTTCCTGAAATGGGCAAAGTTGGCTTTTATTTTCTTCTTTTTTAGTGCTTGAAACGGCTATTTTACTCATTACTTTACTTTATGTTCCTATATACCAAAATTGTAACTACTTGCAAATTTAAAGTAATAGACTGAACTTTGCAATTAAGAAAATCATCAATTATGTCATTACTAAAAATTGAAAGTCACATTACGAAAAGTCTGGAAAACGTTCAAGGATTGGAAAGTTTTGGTTACAGTCTTTTTTTTTACGGAAAAGACCATGTACTTCCATTCGTAAGCATTGCTAAATCAGACAACGAATACGATAGTGTTTCTAATTTAAATCGTGATGGTGTATTCAGAGTGAATATAGGTGTTTCAAAAGAGACATTTAATAGACTATTCAATGACCCTAAAATAGGATGGGATTACACTAAAATGAATTCCTTTATTCCTCACCCTCACTATTCCGCACAACACTTTATTTGTATCCTCAATCCTGTAGAAGAAAAGCTCGAAGAAACTATCAATTTTATATCCGAAGCACACCTAATAGCAAAGACCCGCTATGATAAAAAATATTCTAACAAGTTGAAAAGGGGAAACCGCATATAAGGGAAGATTACTTAAATAAATTACCCGCTTACTAAATAAATTTCGATCTAGAAGATTGTGATAATATATTACACGTCTATGGTAAAAGTGATAAAACCAACTTTGTTCTGCATTTTATGAGTAAAATGGGGTTTCACTGTATTCCTATACTCTAACCTACGGAAGCTGAAAAGTTATAACAAAAGTGCTATCGACCGATTTCAATAAAGGTTTGTTCGAAACTAGTTTTTAGGATGATACTTTTCAGGAATCGTTGATTTATTATATTTGAAAAATTATGCCTGCTGTTAAAGCTTAACAAAACAATAAACTACGCCATAAACAATAAATAGAAAACAAAATGACAAAACTTGATCCAATGATTGCCGTAAAAGATGTTGAAGTAAGTGCTGCATGGTATAGTAACATATTTGGGTTCAACATTGTACACGATGGAGTCCATTTTTCCGTTCTGACGAATAAGGACAATGAAATTGTGCTTTGCCTGCACGCTTGGGAAAGGGACGGTCACCCAACGATGAGAAACCAAAGTTTAACAGCAGGAAATGGCTTGTTACTTTATTTTAGGACTTCTGATTGGAAGAAAGTGAAGCATAACCTCGAAGAAATCGAATGGACTATTGAAGAAGAAATTCACCTAAATAAAAATTCACGCAGACAGGAATTCTCGTTCAGGGACCCCGATGGCTATTTCATAACGGTAACAGAATTTCACATATACGAAGGATAAAAAAACAGCATACATCATCAATCTAAATACATTTTTAAACCATGCAAACAACATCAAAAACTTTTAAAATTCCGTTTTATACACTTGTCGTATTCAATATCGCACTCTTAACCGCTTTAAGTTTTATACTACTAAATGGCTCAAATGGATTTATGGACGCTGAAAGGATTAACATTAAAGACAAAACCGGAAAAAACAGAATCGTAATTTCCAATATGGATAATATTCCGCCTCCCATCATCAATGGTAAAACATTTCAAAGGGCAGTCAATCCGGCAGGGATTATTTTTTATGATAAAAACGGTGATGAACGAGGGGGGATTGCCATAACTGATAATGAAACCACAAATTTAAATGCTATAGCTTTAGACTATCAAAATGCCGAT
>JBEBQJ010000156.1:0-11422 GCA_040395455.1 Sphingobacterium yanglingense
AAATCGTTAAAGGGTTAAAGAGTTAGAAAGTTAAAGAGTGAAATCGTAAAACCGTTAAAGAGTTAAAAAGTTAGAGAGTTAAGTAGTTAAAGGGCTAGAAATCAGTTTCACCTATTCGCAGTTTTGCTTATTCACATTTTTACCCATTGACAGTTTTACCTATTGACAGTTTTACCTATTCACGATATCAACTGTTCGCCCGTTTTCACCGTTCTTTGCTCTGCCCAAGACTGCTCGGCTAGTTCTAGGATACGGATTACATCGCGGGCCTGTTCGGGTTTTATAAAAAGCTCCTCTTCGCCCAATAATGTCGCGACAATATTTTTATAAAAATCCTGTCCGGTTCCAATCTCACTGAGTACATACTCCTCTACATCCTGACCATTCTCCAATAGCGAGAGTTTTCCCTGTATCTCGGCTGGTTCTACACCCCAGCTTGGATCTGATTCTGGGCGCGCCCCCGCGCGCAGCAAGTTTTCCTGCGGATCTACTCCACGTTTTACAAAACAGCCATTCATGCCATAGATAGCAAATCTCGGTGTAGGCTCCTTTGCCAGCATTTGTCCTTTTAAGGATACTTTAAGACCTGGATAAGACATGATAAATTCAAAATCATCCACTGCTTTAGCCCCATCACGCTGCACCCTTAGGTCAGCAAACACCGAATCCGGATGTCCAAATAACTGTAGCGCCTGGTCAATCAAATGCGCCCCTAGGTCATAGTGTATACCCGAGCCCGGAAGCGCTGCTTCACGCCATGCTCCCTCCCGCAAAAAATTACGGAAACGGTCAAAACGCGCTTCGTAATGTACGACACGTCCTAATCTTCCTGAAGCCAGTACCTTTTGCACCGTTTTGAAATCCGAATGAAAGCGTGCATTATGGTGTACCGATAGTAATACACCTTTTTCCTTTGCCAATGCGATCAGCTCATCAGCTTCAGCTGTAGTATTGGTAAATGGTTTCTCTACCACCACATTTTTTCCGGCCTCCAAAGCCGCTTTAGTAAGACTATAGTGTACGTCGTTGGAAGTCGCTACTACCACAATATCCACTTCAGGATCTTGGATAATATCTTCCGCAGACAATACACCTATCGCATTAGGATAGCGTTCGGCCAACATCTTCTGTTGCTCCTCTTTTCGAGCAGTTACTTTGTATAATTCCAGATTTGGATTACTAGCGATAAAGGGCGCATGAAACACGTACCCTCCAATCGAAAACCCAATTAATCCGACTTTAAATTTTTTCATTTTTCTAACTCTTTAAAGTGAACACATATTCTGCTGTGATCTTGTTATCCAGTGATCTTGTTAACCTGATTAATTCTTAACTCGATAACGCCTTATCCGTTTATTTGTTGTCCAATTATTAAATTCACTCAATAACTTAATAACTCCTTAACATCTTATCCTTTACTTGATCACTCGATAACTTGTTAACTCGATAACTCAATTTACATCCTCTCCGGCACTTCAATACCCAGCATCCGCATGCTTTCGGCTATGATGCGAGCCGATGCTCCAGACAGGTGTAGACGGAAAGCCTTTACATCTTCCTGCTCTGCTTTAAGGATACTTTCCTCGTGATAGAACTTATTGTACAGTTTTGCGACATCGTAGGCATAGTTGGCCACTTGTGCGGGGCTGAACTCTTTCGCTGCCATTTCGATCACCGCTGGATAATTGGCCAATACCTGAATCAAATCCCGCTCATAAGGAGAGAATGATACAGGTACTATACGAGCAGAAGCCGCATCAAAATCCGCTTTACGCAACACCGACTTGATCCTTGCGTACGTATATTGTATAAATGGCCCTGTATGCCCTTGAAAATCTACGGATTCCTTCGGATCAAACAACAACCTCTTCTTAGGATCCACCTTAAGCAAAAAGTACTTAAGTGCTCCCATACCAATGCTATTATAAAGTGAAGCCTTCTCCTCTTCATCAAAACTCTCCGTCTTACCCAGTTCTTCGGTACGTTCCTTGGCCGTTTCAATCATCTCGTTCATCAAATCGTCAGCGTCCACTACCGTACCTTCACGTGATTTCATCTTGCCCGATGGCAGATCGACCATTCCATAAGAAAGATGGAACAGACCATCAGCCCATGTTTTACCCAATTTTTTTAAGATTGTGAACAGCACCTTAAAATGGTAATCCTGCTCATTCCCCACGACATACATCGATTCGTCCATGTGGAACTCATCATATTTGAGCTGAGCTGTCCCCAAGTCCTGCGTGATATATACTGAGGTACCATCGCCACGGAGCACCAGCTTTTGATCCAGCCCTTCTTCCGTCAGGTCTATCCATACCGAGTTATCCTCTTTCTTGAAGAACACTCCTTTTTCCAGACCTTCCTGGATAATATCCTTACCCAACAGGTAAGTATCCGACTCGTAATAGTATTTATCAAAGTCTACTCCCAGTTGTTTGTAAGTGCTTGCAAATCCTTCATACACCCAGCCATTCATCGTTTTCCAAAGCGATATCACTTCTTCATCCCCCGCTTCCCATTGCTGCAACATAGTCTGTGCAGCTTTCATCATCGGTGCATTTTTTTTCGCTTCGTCTTCCGTCTGTCCTTCAGCCTTGAGGGCTTCTATTTCTTTCTTATACTCTTTATCAAATACCACATAGTATTTACCCACCAAATGGTCGCCTTTCATAGCTGCAGACGCAGGCGTCTCACCATTGCCAAAGCGCTGCCAAGCCAGCATAGACTTACAGATATGAATCCCTCTATCGTTTACCAGATTCGCTTTCACCACCTCATAACCATAGGCCTTCAATATCTCAGCTACCGAATACCCTAAGAGGTTGTTACGGATATGTCCAAGATGCAATGGTTTATTCGTATTCGGCGAAGAGTACTCCACCATCAGCTTCTTTCCATTCTTAGCAAACTGTCCAAATCCTTCTTGCAATATCGTCTCATTGAGCATCGTTATCCAGTAAGCGTCAGACAGGGTGATATTCAAAAACCCTTTGATGACATTGTACCCCGATATAGCATCGATATGCTGCTGCAGATAGGCCCCGATTTCCATCCCTGTCTGCTCTGGTGACTTCTTCGAAAATCGCGTAACCGGAAATGTGACAATCGTTATTTGTCCCTCAAACTCTTTGCGTGTTTCCTGCAAAGTGATCTGAGATTCCGGAATATCGGCGTCATAAAGTGACTTTACCGCCGCTACAGTCTCTTGGACGAGCGTAAGTTGTATAGAGTTAGCCATGTAAATATTGTGTAATATTTGTATCTTTCTGATAATGAGACATAAAAATAACACTCAAAGTGTTTAGGTATTCATTATGAAAGTATATCTTTGCCAAAAATAATAAAAAATGCAGAGCTATCAGGAATTTCTTGACTTAAGTGTTGGTTTTCCGCAAGACGGATTCGAAATAATCGACGACGAATTGTACTTCCACGATTTGAATTTGATGGAAATGATAGAGACGTATGGCACGCCACTACGTTTTACTTATTTACCTATAATCAGCAAAAAAATTCAACAGGCGAAGATTCTTTTTCAAACCGCTATCCTTAAACACGATTATAGGGGATCGTATAAGTACTGTTATTGTACAAAATCTTCCCACTTCAAACATATCGTAGAGGAAGCCTTAAAAAATGACATCCACTTGGAGACCTCATCGGCCTTTGATATGCCTATGATTGACTCCTTAGAACGTGCCGGTACGGTGACCAAAGACATTACCGTAATCTGTAATGGTTTTAAGACCTACCAGTACAAGCAATATATCATCGATATGATCCATGATGGTTATACGAATATCATTCCGGTATTGGACAATAAGGAAGAGTTCAACCTCTATGACGATGAGATAGAGCTAGACCAACCTTGTGCCCTAGGGATACGTATCGCATCAGAGGAGCAACCAGACTCGCAGTTTTATACTTCGCGCCTAGGTATACGTATTGAAGAAGTTATCGAGTTTTACAACAATAAGATTGCAGACAACCCTAACTTCAAGGTTAAGTTATTGCATTTCTTTATCAACTCCGGTATTTCGGACACCCCTTACTACTGGAACGAATTAGAGAAGTACGTGACTTTGTACTGTAAATTCAAAAAAGTAAATCCAGATCTAGATACCTTAGATATCGGTGGTGGTATGCCATTCAAAGACTCTTTGGTACACGATTTCGACTACGAATACATGGTCAATGAAATCGTGAACCGTATCAAGCAGATCTGTGCACACCACGAAGTAATGGAACCGGATATCATTACCGAATTCGGAAAATATACTGTAGCCGAAGCTTCAGGTATCCTTTACAAAGTTTTGGGTCGTAAGTTACAGAATGACCGTGAAAAATGGTTTATGATCGATGGTTCATTCATTACGAACCTTCCTGATGTATGGGCGTTGAACCAAAAGTACATCCTATTACCAATCAACAATTGGGATTCGGAATACGAACGGGTCAACTTGGGTGGTATCACCTGCGACGGACAGGATTACTACAACCAAGAGGCACACATGAACTCCGTGTTCATGCCTAAGACACGTAAGGTGCAGTATTTGGGCTTCTTCCACACGGGGGCTTACCAAGATGTATTAAGTGGCTATGGTGGCATACACCACTGTCTACTGCCATCACCTAAGCACGTGATCATCCGTCGTAATAGAGACGAGACATTCAACTACGAAGTATTCGGTGAGGAGCAAAACTCCAAACAAGTAATGAAACTTTTAGGTTATCAATAACAACAAAGAAAGAGCTTTAAAAAAGCTCCTTCTTTGTTTAAAAGCTCCCCCATTATAACTGCATGATTTCTTGGGAACAACTCATGATATGATCTTCAAAATCATCTGGATAAAGTGATTTATTCTTCACTCTTGATCGGTAGGTGTAGACTGTAGCAATAGAGCATCGTAAAAATTTCGCAATCTTGTTGCTATCAGAGATCCCCAGCCGTATCAGAGCAAAGATCCGCAGTTCTGTATTTAGCAACTCATCACTTTTTAGAATCTGTGCTTCTTCTTCTGGAAATAGCTGGTTAAAATCATCGACAAAACTAGGGTACACCTTTAGAAATGTTTCGTCGAAATTGAGCAAAAAGTTTTTAAACCCGCTCTCCACTTGTTTTGTTGATTTTAATTCATTAAGTAACTGGTCCACACCTTTGGTTTTCACCACCCTGTTTAAGTGTATTCGGTATACATCCAATTTGTCGATATAATCAGCACATAAATCAATAAATTTACTGAGGTAAGTTTCTTTTACCCTGTTCATTTCCAGTAGTTCCTTATTTAAAAACAGAAGTTGACTATTGGCCAGTTGCAATTCCGCGTTACGTAAATGGAGCTCTCTCCCTACGTGATTAAGTTCCTGATTGACATTCAACAATTCATTGTTTGCTTCGTTGACCTCCTTTTTCGCTTTACGTAATTTCTTGTTCTGCCGTAATGCAAAAAATGCCAATGCCGCCATGATTACCAGCAACAATCCAATAATGAAGACAGCTTTTGTCACCTTATCCTTCTCTTGGGAAATCTTAGCATTATAGGCTTGTGCTACTTTTGGAACTTCCTGTTGTATTTTTAAAATAAAACGATGAGAGCCACTATATACCGCATCTTGCAATGAAATACCAATGTATTGGTGTGCTCTTTCAAAATCACCTTCTTCATAGAGCATTACAGCAAGCTCCCAAAGTGAAGCATACACCTTCTTTCCCAGCGGAGCCATTTCAGTTATAGCCGAAATAATATAAAACTTTTTTGCAAGTTCTTTATCCCCTTTTAAGCTATACAAAAGAGCAATATAATAGGATACACTTCCCTTCTCTTCTTCATTGTCGATTTCAGGGTATCGGTTCAATAGAATGGCCAACGCTTCATCATACTTATTCTCGGCCCTATACTTGTTGGACTGATTGATAAAATACCTATTAGAACTACGAGGTGTATATGCCACGAGCGAGTCGAGACTAGATTGGATTCCAACAAGAGCTTCATCCCGTTCATGCTTAATCTCAACTAAAGCCCTATACAAATAGAGCTGTACATTAAAAAATTGCTCTTTAATAGGAGAAGGTAGGTCATTAGCGCTGAAAATCTCATTGTTTAAAATTTTGGAACATTCATTATACTTTCCTGAATGTGTGTATACCCGAGCGGTATGAAGTAATGCTTCTGCTTCAAAAACCGGCTGCTCCTTTAGGCTGGTGGTTGCCGTTTGCAACATCTGGTCGGCGTAGACAAGAGCAGAATCCAACTGATAGGCAGAATATAAACGGAAAACTGCTCGTTGTAGATTAAATTTCTCAATAGCTTGCGTAGATTTTGCTAGAGAATCTTTTGTTGCTTTGATTTTTGCTTCCTTATACATCAAGCTCATGTCTCTTTTCTGCAAAACCTGATCAAGATCTTTCAAGGTATATTCTTCACTTTTTTTAGAATAAGCTCCAATAGGTAGCATCAGAATAGCGAAAAAATAAAGTAGACATATTGCAATATCCTTGTCCGCACAAAAAGTAGGTAACCTAAAACTATTAAATCTGTACATAAGTGTAATTTGATTTATAGGTATATAATGATATCCATTATACCTGACACAAAATGACGTTTCCAAATGTAACCTATGAATATAAATTTAGTATTACTGAACGGTTAATAAATGAATCACAATATTAGAGTTTATTCGCCTTATGAATGGACATAGGTTTTCTAGTACATCCATTAAATGTACAGAATAATTGTTAAATAAAAAATAGCATGAGGACTATCTTTAAAGAAGGGGCATGAAGCAATCCCTTTCCAAATGAACGAAAGGGACTGCTTTACAATGACACATGATCTATTGGCTTACTTATTCCATATAGATAATAGCTGTCTAGGATGATCCGTAGTGATATAGTTAAATCCATTCTTTATGAACCATTTCATATCGGTTTCTTCATTTACGGTCCATGCATTGAGTTTAAGTCCGTTATGTTTAGCTTCTTTTATATAATCCTTACGCTCCTTATACGCCATTAGATTAAGATCCAATCCATATACCCCCTTATTTCTGACCTGTTCAGCAGTTAGATTGAGCTCTGCAGCGCATATTGTTTTCCATCCTAAAAGACTGACTTTGGCCTCAGGATCCATTGCTATGGTATGCTTAGCGGCTTCGTAGTCTCCAAACAAATACTGTACACTGCCCTGAGCCTTGTATTTCTTCACCTCTTCGACACACCTTTGAGCAAGTTCTTTGGTCTTTTCAGCTGATATTTTAGAATTCTTTACATCAATGATCAAGGTGGTATTCTGCTGTTTAGTTATTTTCTTTAAAAAATAAGCTAGCGTAGGCATGACCTCTCCATTCTTTAACTTTACCTTCTTAAGGTCTTTATAATTTGTTTTTTCAATACTGAGCCCCTGATGGTCGGGGTCATGATTGATGACCAGAACCCCATCTGCCGACAGCCATACATCCAGCTCCGTGCCCTGACACCCTATTTCTAACGCTTTATGGAAAGAAGCACGTGAGTTTTCCGGAAGGTCAAATTCTTTCCACGCCCCCCTATGGGCAATCACAAAAGGGTCAGAACTACTTGCTTTTTGGGCAAAAGTTGTTGTAATAGCGATCAATAGGCTTACAACTAATAGCGTAGCCTTTCTAAAAATGTTTGTCATGTTTTGTAGTGTTGTACTTCGATGGTCCCAGATACCCCAAAGCGGGGTATCTTGACCAAATCAAATAGTGTGATGTATCAAAAATTGTGTCAGTCTCCGACCATACTCACCGCATAAGGCTTTTTGATAGCCAGTCTCGCTGCTTTAAGAGCAATAGCGGCGGTTTCTGCAGTGATCACTGTTTTGTATTTACTATCTGCCGTATTTTCACTCAGAAGTGTATTATCGGTGTATGTAACATCATCCAGATTAACCCCAAAAATGGGCGTAAATATGCTTTCAAAGACCGTACATGCCGCCACATAACGGCCTATCCCCAAATCAGCAAATACCCCATTGGTAGTCATATCCATTTTGTGCGTGCTACGTAGAGATGATGTCCGCAAATTCTGTAGTGCTGTCCCTATAGGAATGACATACTCGAGAGACATAGCGATGGCCATTGCTTGAGTATGCCCAGCAAGAGCATCGTACATATTCATCTGCTTACCTCCAAAGCTGTTCGTCAAAATACTTTTGGCATTCGCATTATATCCTGAGGGAACCTTAGCTGGGTCTGCATACGCCTGCCCCATGATACAGGCAAATTTTGGTGCTATTTTCTGATCGGCTGTAATCTTGTCCATCAGTTCCCGCACCTCATTTTTCCTGGTATTATTCCACATCCATCCCTCCTGACTAACCGGATTTTCTTGCAGAACTACCAGATCATACTGCGCATCCTGCAGCACATCCTGAAGGGAGGCCTGATTTGCTTCTTTTGTCCACCCTGATGAACCCGGGGCATACCTATGTCGATTATAGGATTTGTCCGTTGCATAGGTATCACTATGCCCCTTTATGGTCTTACCAAATTTATGCATCCACGTAATCCTTACTTTATGACGAATATCAGTCTCGCCGAGTATATTCAAAAAGTGGGTCTCTACTCCTTCTTGCGTATAGCTATTTCCAATAAAGAGAACACGATAAAGCCCTTTAACCACGATTTTACAGGTAGCATGTTTACTTTGATCAGCGGTCAGTACAGATATGGTCGCTTCCCCTTCCCTATGCGCCGTTACCGTACCTTCATTATCCACAGAAGCAATATTCGAATCACTACTCGTCCAATATACCTCTTGATTTGCCGCATCCCCAGGCGAGATGCTTGCCTTCAAAGAAACAATCCCTTCTTTATACAACGTCACCTCATTTTGATCCAGTTTAATCTCTGATACCAAAATAGGTTGAAGCGTTTTTTCCTCTTGTTCTAGGTCAGTATCTTTTCCACAAGAGGATATTACTGCCATTATAAACAGTAATAATAGATTCTTTACGGTTTTCATGAAATTACATTAACGATTTGACATATCAGTTATTTCAAACGGCTTCTCTATTGCTTTTCGTGCCGCTTCCAGTGCAATAGAGGCATTCTCTTTGGTGAGAGGCGTCCGATAGTCTACCTTCAGGCTCACCGTCCCATCCGCGTCTGTATAAGATACAGGCACCCCTACATCAAACACAGGAGTTAAAATCCGTTCAAAGAATGTACATGCA
Source organism: Sphingobacterium yanglingense (assembly GCA_040395455.1). GTDB lineage: Bacteria > Bacteroidota > Bacteroidia > Sphingobacteriales > Sphingobacteriaceae > Sphingobacterium > Sphingobacterium yanglingense_A. The sequence goes on from JBEBQJ010000156.1 coordinate 9,201, forward strand.
GCGCCATATCGCGCCAGGCCTTTATCCATATGATAACTGTCCCTGGTCAGATCAGCTCTTGGCAGCGTAAGAGATATCCTGTTATTTACAGAACTAGTGCGTAGGTTTTGTAGCATAGTCCCCGTCGCAATCACTTCATCTACCGCAGTCTCCGCCATCACCTTCTTGGCACGTTCTACAATCGTATTATACATCTTTACTTGATCCGACTGGAAATAATTCTGCAAAACAGACTGTTTACTACCGTACGATTGAATATCGGGAAATGCAGGATCGCCGTACGCCACGGCCATTACATACATAAAAGCAGGAGCTCCTTTTTGATCCTTTGTTATATTGCTAATCAGACTTTCAATATTGTCTCTATGGTATTTATCCCATTCCCAAGCATCTTTATTGCCCGTATGCTCTTGGATAGTAACGAGATTCCATTCCACAGATTTAGCTGTTTTAGGAAGCGGAGTAAGTCCCGTGTTGGTCCACTTCAAAGTATTATAATCGGGAATATTGTAATGATAGTCAGCACTTCCAATTACATAAGCAGCACTGTGTTGAGCCATAGTCCTACCACCTAGATGCATCCAGTGTATATTAATTTTATCCTTTAGCCCTGCGATATTGATAAGCGAAAGAAAATGGTTCTCGATGGCGTCCTGTGTAAAACTGTTGCCGATAAAGAGAATATTGTAGGTATCTGTCACCACGATATGGCATGTAGCTGTTTTATCCTGATCTGCAGTTTTGGCCGTTATCGTCGTTTCTCCCGCTGCTACAGCAGTGACTTTACCCTCCTGATCGACTGTAGCAATAGCTCCGTCGCTACTACTCCAAGACACCTCTTTATTTGCGGCTATTTCTGGAAATATAGAGGATACCAGATTGGTACTTTCCCCTTTGTAAAGCGTTGTTTTGTACTTGTCGAGTGAGATTTGATATACCGCAACAGGAGGCGTAACCTTGTCGTCCGTATCTTCCTGCTGGGGAGCACTTTCTTTTCCTTTTGAACAGGACAATAAGGCTACCGCTACGAGTAGGGTAGTTAATAATTTAAGTATTTTCATATAGTACGAGAATAATGTGTTTGGTTAAAAAGCTTCCGAAGCTTTGGTAGCTTCGGAAGCCTAATGCTTATTCTAATCAAATGCCCATTTGCGCAGTCTATTCCCATTGAAATCAAACACGTACAATGCTGTCCCATTTTGATTCCACGCCAGGCCTCTTGGACCATTCAGCTGTGCTTTGTCCTTCTTGCCGTTTGTATTTCCGGCCTGCCCCGCTTTTCCGACAAGGGTTTCTACCGTTTGCGTCTTTAGGTTGATTTTTCGGATCACATGATTGGTAAAATCGGATACATAGAGATTTCCATCAGGCCCAAATTCATAATCCCAAGCCTGTCCAAAGCCTGCCTGGCTCAGAGGGCCGTCATTAAGCTGGGCAACTGTAGCCGCTCCAGAAACCCCTTGTGCATTTAACCGGACAAAACCGCCGGTAGGATTATTTAGCGCCATGCGATACGGGCCATAGCCGATCGCTGCAGCATTTGCTGCTATATACAGATGACTACCAGTTGGATTGATAGCAGCACCATACCAAAATGGATTGGCCCCAAACTTAAAGATAACTTCCCCTTCATATGTTGCCGGATTTACTTTTATAACCGTTCCGTCGTTATGCCCCACCACACCATAAAGGTGATCATCATTGTGGTTGTATACCAGCCTGTACATATAAGCTGTAGAGGCCGGAGGCGCTTCTCCTGCATAAGTAATGGTTCTTTCTACAGGTGTCCAATTATTGGATGGATTAAGTTCATAATAACTTCTGGCATTTTTGTTATCATTAGCTACATACACAATATTGTTTTTACCTACAGTGGAGCCGTTGGGCGAAGCAAATGAACCAACACTCTCCACAATATTTTCAGCTTCATTGATACGTACAACATGGCGAATACTCCCCTCATCCCTATGGGAAGCAAATATATTTCCATTGCCATCTAAACTGATATACCGAGCCTTTAGGCGTCCCTGTGCCAATGTACCTCCCCTAAACGCTGCGTCTCCGTCTCCGGTAACCGTATAGAGGCCCCAAGAGGGAACATAACCAAACGGGGTACTGTAAGTCAACTCCTGCCCCATAATCTCCACTTTGATGGTAGCCGCATTACCTGGGGCACGCGGGACAAGTACTGTTATGGCATTGTCTTCAATCTGCGTAATCTC
>JBEBQJ010000157.1:0-11420 GCA_040395455.1 Sphingobacterium yanglingense
ATTTCGAGCATACCGATGGTTACAATTTTGCAGCCGTAGGGATAGAGCGTTATGTTGATATCTGGGTGTCACAGTCGCGTAAACAATCAGTGAATACGGAGGTTGGTCTTGAAGGTGGACTTTTAGTGCCCCGCTCGGATGTACGCCTATTTGGATTAGGAGAGAATCATTATTGGAATATTGCAGGATACGGTTTTGCTGCAAAGGCAGGAGTACAGTATCATTTTCTAAAGTGGATGTATTTGCAAGGTAGTTTTAAGACCGGATTTACTGATCTTAATAACATTAAAACTACAGGAAGAAGAGGTGTGGATAAAGCATCGCAAACCATTTGGTTCTTTGAAAACTATTGGGTGCTTGGTTTTAGATTCTAAAACGGAGTAACATATTCGTCCACTGGACAAAAAAAGGTTTTGCCCAATAGGCAAGACCTTTTTTGTTTAAAAAAATGAAATTGCCGATAGGCTGTTGACATACCTTTGTCAAGGACTGAAGTATCTTTGGAGTATAATCAAAAGATATAAAGATATGAACACACAAGGTATTGTCTCAAAAGGAGATTTTTTAAAGAATTGGCAAGGACACCGTACATTGACTAGACGTACAATCGAGAAGTTCCCTGAGCAGGATCTGTTTAACTTTTCAATCGGAGGGATGCGCCCTTTCTCCGATATGGTAAAGGAAATAATGTCTATCGCTGTCCCAGGGTTAGAGAGTATAGTGACCAATGTGATTGAAAAATATAATCACGATTTGCCATTAGCAACAAAGGCAGAACTGTTAGAAAGATGGGATGCTGATACGGTAAAGATCGATGCATTGTTTGAACAGATTTCCATAGAGCGATTCCAGGAGAACTTTAAGATTTTTGGTGAGTATGAATTTCCTGTTGTAGAGAATATCCAGTATTTTATAGACAATGAGGTACATCATAGAGCACAAGGGTACGTCTATCTCAGAGCCTTGGGTATCGAACCTCCGTTTTTCTGGGAAAGGTACTAGTGGTATCAAAAAAATAAACAGCGGGATTCTCTTCAAAGGAGTCCCGTTTTTTATTGGACTATTCTACCAGATTTTAAAGAGCATTTTGTAAGTTAGCAATCTAAAGGAGATAGATCGTGCAATCCATTAAATTAAGTAAGTCTACACTATGGCTGATGACCATATCATCAGGACTGGTCGTAGCCAACATATATTATAATCAACCTTTACTGTCTTTGATAGCCGCGGATTTTGGCATTGGAGAAGCAGCGGCAGGAAAGATTCCCGTCTTGACGCAGATGGGGTATGCTTGTGGCTTGTTGTTTATCGTGCCACTCGGAGACAAGGTCTGGAGAAGAAAGCTAGTTTTGCTAGATCTTTTCGTCGTGATAGGCTGCTTGTTATGGATTTGCTTTGCCAAGGAATTTTGGATGCTTTGTGTGGCAAATTTTATTCTAGGTGTAGCTTCAGTTGTTCCGCAATTGTTCGTGCCAATGGCAGCAGAACTTTCTACACCAGAAAAGCGATCCTCCAATATCGGTATGGTCATGTCGGGATTATTGCTGGGGATATTGTTGTCCCGTATGCTGAGTGGGGTAGTGGGAGACCTTTGGGGATGGCGGATGATGTATATGATAGCCGTAGTACTAATGGTGTTGACCTGGATTGGTATATATCGGCTTTTACCAGATCCAACACCCAATTTTAAAGGTAGTTATAGTTCACTGTTACGTTCTGTGTTAGAGCTGGCAAAAAAGCACCCATTATTACGTCTGGCATCCTTTAGAGGCGCAATGGCTTTTGCTGGTATGTCTGCTGTGTTTACGACATTGATTTTTCATTTGGAGGGACCTCCTTTTCATGTAGGAGCGACAGTCGTAGGTAGTTTTGGTATCGTGGGTGCAGTAGGTGCGTTGGCTGCAGCGTCCGTAGGACGATTCACACGTAAATGGTCCAATTACAAAGTCATATTGGCGGCTTTGCTTGTCCTACTACTGAGCTGGGGCTTCACATTCGGTGCCGGTCACACCTACTGGGGGCTAGTCGTGGGGATTATCTTACTCGATCTAGGACTTCAGGCCTCGCATATTATGAATCAAACTGATTTTTTTGCAATTGATTCGAAAGCAACCAATCGATTGAATACCGTATACATGGTGTCCTATTTCATAGGTGGGTCATTAGGAACTCTAGCGGCTTCCTGGGCATGGCAACACGGGGAGTGGATCGGTGTATGCATCGTTGGCTTTACTTTTAATGCGCTGGCACTGTTGGCCCATCTGTTTTTTGCCAAGAAAGTAAGCTTTTAGCGTGCTATTTGATTCTTCCTGCCCTGAAAATAATAGGAAAATTGACCTTTCTAGTCTCTACGGTTCCCCAAGCTTTGCGAAGGTCTTTTTCAATCTGTTTTACGGGATTACTACCCATTTTTTTCTCATAGAGCTGAACAGCAGACCAGGTATTAAGATAGCCTATGAGATGTTCTATTTTCCACAGCTTAATGTTCGTGATCTCTGGTGTTTCCAATTCCCGATAGGGGAAAGGAACATGCTGATAACGATCCTGAATATGTTTTCGCTCAGGATCCCAATAAGAGCCGATAACATCGTTGTAGAAAGCTCTTACTATAGTGTCTATTTCGGGAGTAATATTATTTAGTTCATAACCGACTAAGGCTATAATACCATTTGGACGCCCTACTCGTTTTACTTCATTATTGAATTTTTCAAAATCAAACCAATGTACTGCTTGTCCTACAGTGATGAGGTCAAAGTTATCATCTTTAAACTCCGTTTGTTCAGCTTTCTGAACAGAATACTTAATGTTCTCGGCAGGATACGCATGTTCAATCTGCTGTGAGCTTATGTCTGTAGCCTCTACGAAGTCAAATTCCTTGGCTAGTTCAAATGCAATCTGTCCATTGCCGGTTGCACAATCCCAAGCGTTCTGCTTTTGCTTTAAAAGGGGATACAGAAAATCGTAGATAGTTTGCGGATAGTCAGGCCTGAACTTCGCATAGATGTCTGATATAGTAGAAAAGTGATCTTTCATGGCGCCATATCTTTTCCATAAATCTAGTAAAAAAAAAGGAAAGTATGACTACTTTATTTTAGTCATACTCTATTACATCAGCTATTTTAAAACTATCTTTATTTTTAATGATAATAATATCTCTGGTGTATTTAGCCTGTAGGGCACTGTCAACCAAGGTAGTCTTGAATTTTATACGATTTGCTTCTGAGCTTTGTATCTGATGACATTCTTTGACTTCGATTCTGTCCCAATCCTGTCCTGATATCAGAAAACCGATTTGGGTAGGGTGAGTTGATAAGTCAAACTTATCTTTCCATTTCGCTTCAAATTCTTCTTGTGTCAAGCTATCATCTACATCGAGGTCTACATTCATAGCATCGGTTTTGAACTCAAAGTATTCTTGGGTAGTCAAAGACTGCATATCTTGGTTGTCCGAATTAAAGTAGGTATCAATCGCTTTGATTAACCATGATTTTGCTTCTTCATTGGAGATGTCCGCTAGGCTTGGAGACTTGGTCGAGTCCTTTTGGCTCTGGAGCGAGTCAGTTGGAATTGAAGCTGTTTGATTGGTGCTTGATGTAGAAGAATTGCAAGAGACCAGAATCGAAAGTAAAAGAAATAATGCGACGGTGTTATTCATTTTTATTTTATTGATAAAATCCATTCGTGCTTTAAGAGCGAGTATATGTTGAGGTCCAAATAAGTGTCTTTGTGCTTTTCCAATTGCCTTAATACACCCTCGTGGGTGAAACCTAATCGCAAGGCAATAGCCGAGCTCTTTAGATTGTCGGTTGCTGTGAGTATTTCTATTCGGTGAAAACCAAAATCTTCAAATCCGATTTTTAACAGCATACTGCAAGCCTTAGAAATAATTCCCTGACCTTGTTGATCTTCTGCTAGCCAATAGCCTACAGAAGCATTGTTGTTCACATGGTCAATCTGGTGTAAGCCTATACGGCCTACCAAAGCATCTTTCCGATAGATATTATACGTTAACTCTGTTCCCTGATTACAGTTTTCAGTAGCTTGAATAAGGTAAGAAACAGTATCTGAAAGAACCTTGGTGTAGGCTACCCAAGGTAGAAATTGGTTAAGATATGTTCTATTTTTGTCTATAGCACTAAATAGTGCTTCTGCATGTAGCGGATCCGTCTTTCGGAGATAGATCTCTTCCGTCACTCGAATGGTAGAGGCAGTGGTTGATAAATTGCTTTGTTTCATCGTTCAATGATAACGCTTATTCTAATATTTTGTTTTTACAGCCAATGAAAACAAAGGACTTAGGTATTCATAGATAATGCAATACGCTGCATGCTTCGCTCTAATATATCGTTGACTGTATCCTTTAACACTTTTGGGCGAATTATTTCGGCATCATCTGCAAACATCATAAACCATCGCGCAAAGTATTCCATATTGCCCTTATAGTTGAAAAATAGCTCTACTTGTTGGTCAGTTCTTATTTCCCGATCGAAACCAAAATATGCTTTTTGCCAATCAAGGTGTGATGCCATATCTATCCCTACACGTATATGAATAGGGATGGCGGGAATATTGTTTTTGCGATTTTCCATTAACTCTCCGATAGTGATATGATCCCGGGTAAATGTATCGGCCAAGAGCTCTATTTTGAAAATACGGTCTGCTCTAAACTGCCTATAATCATTGCGTTTTAAACAATATGCTCCAATATACCAGAAGTTGTTTTCGTGAAATAGGCCTATAGGCTCTATCGTCCGGGCGTCGGGCTGTTGATCATTTGCACCTTGATAGAACAGGGCGACCTGTCGCTTATGAGCGATGCTTTCAAAAAAAGTCTGTAGGGCATGGGGGACAGATTGATTAAAGGTCTGATAGCTTGACTTACTCATGATGATTTGATTTTCAATCGTGGAGATAGAATCCCGCTCATTATGCTTAAGTACAGACCGGATCTTGTACATCGCAGATTTATAATCGGTCATAAGTGTTTTATCCATAAATTTTTCCATAAGCTTTTCTGCACCGATAAAACTTAAGGCTTCTTCTTTCGTAAACACCACAGGGGGGAGCCGGTAGCCTTCTACCAAGGAATATCCAGTCCCAGCCTCACCAATGATTGGTACTCCAGCCTGTTCTAAACTCTTGATGTCCCGATAAATGGTACGTAAGCTTACTTCAAAGCGATCGGCGAGCTCTTGGGCTTTAATCACTCTTTTGGATTGCAATTGGATAAGAATCTCTACAATCCGGTCAAATCTCTTTTTTAAATCAACGGACACTTTAATCTATTTATTGAGTTTAAACTTAGAAAAAAAGCTTTATATAATCGATATTGAACTTGAAATAAATAGGTGTTGATTTTTATTTATGGACCATTCTCGCTATTTTGATGTAAGTTTATACCATGGCTTGGGTCGAAATACCAAAAGAATATTTGATAGCTGATGAGCAGATACGCCAGGTTTCTGTCCCCGGATTAGTCTTCTGTTTGGTTTTCTATGATGGGCGGTGGATTGCGTTTTCAAGAAAATGCCCACATGCAGGAGCTCCACTGAATCAAGGTTGGTGTAAAGACGGAGCCGTTGTATGTCCCTACCATCGGCAAGAGTTTGATTTGAAAACAGGAAAGGGGGCACAGGGGCAAGGTAACTTTATTACCATCTATCCACTTCAGGAAGTTGCAGATAGATGGTATATTGATGTCAAGCAAGGTTTCTTTCAGCGATTATTTGCTAAGTTGTAACGAGGCGGTCTTATCCTATTTTTACGGACGTCATGGTGAGCGATCCCGCTACAGCCTGATCATTAAAGATACTTAGCTCTTCATTTTTCTCTTGTAAGGCTAAGCTATATAGCAATGGCATATAGTGCTCCGGAGTAGGGATAGCCATTTGAAATTCTGCACCTTGCTTATCATAGTCAATTAGTGCCTGATGATTGCCCTCTACGATATATTTCTTCATTTTCTCATCAGCGTGCTTTGCCCAATCAAAAGCATAGCCTGCCGTATTGATATGTGGCCAGGATACCATTCGAAGATTGTGCACCATATTGCCACTACCTACAATTAGGACCCCTTTGTGCCGCAGGGCCGCCAACTCTTTCGCTAGCGCATAGTGGTAAGAGGCCGGTTGAGTGTAATCTATACTCATCTGTATGACCGGTACATCGGCATTAGGGTAGAGGTGTTTTATTACGGACCAAGAGCCATGGTCGAGACCCCATTTTTCATCCAAGTGTACTTCCGTCGATGTGATTATTTCTTTAGTGAGCTTAGCGAGCTCTGGAGAGCCCGGAGCTGGGTATTGCACGTCAAAAAGCGCTTGCGGAAAGCCTCCGAAATCATGTATCGTGGTCGGGTTCTCCATGGCGGTGACATAGGTTCCGCGGGTCTCCCAGTGTGCCGAGATAACCAATATAGCTCGAGGCTTTTCTATTTCTTTACTTATATTCTTGAACCCTTGGACAAACTCGTTGTCTTCAATAGCATTCATCGGGCTACCATGACCTAAGAATAATACAGGCATTTTATCCGTAGTATCCAATGAGTTGGCAAAGCTGTGGAGAGAGCCCAGTTTAACAGCGGCTCCCGTTAGCGGAAGTGCTGCTACTGCAGTTAAAAATTGCTTTCTATTCATATCTTCCATTTGCTTGATGTTTTTAGCGTTTGAAAATGTATAGTGCAAATTTAAGGCAGTTTTTGCGTGGCAGGTATGAAAATAGCGCAAAAGAGTATAAGGATTATGCAATCTGTGCGCGTATATCCTGTCGAAACTCCGTAGGTGTCATCCCCGATTTCTTTTTGAATACACTCGTAAAGTACGCCTTGTCGTTATATCCTAATTCGAATCCGATTTCCGCGATGTTTTTATCGGTGTTGAAAAGAAGGTTTTTGGCTTCTGTAAGTTTGCGCGTCTCGATGATTTCCGAAACGGTTTGCTGTAGGATTCGTTGGGTTATTCCATTTAGTGCACGCGGCGTCATAAAGAGCTTTTCAGCGTAAAAGTTAACGCCTTCGGGACGCCTGAAATTTTCCTCTAGGATCGCTAGAAAGCTTTGAAATGTCGTGTCCTGAGACGGAGCAGAAGTTGAATCCCTGTCAGCCAATGCTTTCTTGCGTTCCGATTCGATAAGGACAAAAAGGGAAGATAAGAGGCTACGTATAATAGCAAGCTCGGGTACAGGCTGTTTTATCTCTTCTATTATTAGCTGGCACAGTGTGTCAATACGTTGTATACCTGTGCGATCTCGTAGCTGGAAATTGGCATGGTCATGGTAGGTGTTATAAAGTTGAAACGTAATCTCGGGTATAAATTCACTTTTAAATCGTAATACCCAAAAGTCGCATAGCCCGTTTAGCGCTTCGGGCTGTACCCTATGCATCTTACCTTTTGTAACAAAAGTGATAAACGGTGCAGTCCAATGCTGTTCTTTGTAATCGATAAAATGAGTTAACTGTCCTTCCATCCCGATAATGAGTTCTTCAAAATCATGCTTATGGGGCAGATTAGTGCTGTTCTTGATGCGATTAGCCTCCTGTACATCTACTTTGTAAATTTTGAATAGTTCATCCATAGATTAAAGATAAGTAAAGGGATGATGCCTGCCGAAAGTTTTTTACTCAAAAAAATGCAGGGTCGCTTTAGTAAGCTCTCTAATTTTTGTACCTTTGCATCATCAATTCAAGCTATGAGTGACGCTATAAAACACGAGTGTGGTATTGCACTTATCAGACTATTAAAACCCCTCTCATATTATCAGGAAAAATATGGAACTCCTTACTACGGGATTAACAAGTTGTATCTTCTTATGGAGAAGCAACATAACCGTGGACAGGATGGGGCTGGTATTGCAACAATTAAATTTGATGTAAAACCTGGTAACCGGTACATCAGCCGGTACAGAGCTATGGGATCTACAGCGGTAGCAGATATTTTTGAATACGTTCAGAAAAAATTTGCAGCTGTAAATAAGGCTTATCCGAAGGAATCTAAGGATACGCAGTGGCTTAAAGACAATGTTAGTTTTACAGGAGAGGTATTATTAGGGCACCTGCGCTATGGTACACACGGTAAAAACAGCATCGAAAGCTGTCACCCCTTCCTGAGACAGAACAATTGGATGACCCGTAACCTAGTGGTAGCAGGGAATTTCAATATGACTAATGTGGACGAACTGCTTCAGCAGCTTTATGATTTGGGGCAGCACCCTAAAGAACAGGCTGATACAGTTACTGTGTTGGAGAAGATTGGTCACTTTTTGGATGATGAAAATCAAGAATTGTTCGATCAGTTCAAGAAAGAAGGCTATTCTAATATAGAAATTTCTGCTCAGATCGGTAAGCACCTTGATGTCGCTAAGATATTGACACGCTCGGCTAAAACATGGGATGGTGGTTACACCATAGCTGGTATCCTAGGTCATGGCGATGCTTTTGTGATGCGTGACCCTGCAGGTATCCGTCCTGCATTCTTTTACCAAGACGACGAAGTGTTGGTTGTTGCATCCGAGCGACCAGTGATTCAAACCGCTTTCAACATTCCGTTGGAAGCAGTGCAAGAAATCAAACCGGGACATGCGCTGATTGCGAAGAAGGACGGTACTATTTCGCAAGAAATGTTTAGACAGCCTGTCGAGCAAAAATCTTGTTCTTTCGAACGCATTTATTTCTCTAGAGGTTCGGATGCGGATATTTATCAAGAACGTAAATCGTTGGGTAAATTATTATGTGATCAAGTGTTGAAGTCTATCGACAACGACATCAAAAATACAGTGTTCTCGTTTATTCCTAATACTGCGGAGGTATCTTACTACGGTATGATGGAGGGAATGAGTAAGTATGTAAGGGATTATCAGAAAAATATCCTATTAAATAGAGATGAGAAAATCTCAGACCAGGAATTGGATGATATCTTAAGTATACATGCACGTTTTGAGAAGCTGAATGTAAAAGATGCGAAGCTACGTACTTTTATTACGCAGGATGCCGATAGACAGGATATGGTACAGCACGTCTATGATACTACTTATGGTATCGTACGTGATCATGAAGATACCATCGTCGCTATTGATGACTCTATCGTAAGAGGTACGACATTGAAGCAATCTATATTGACTATCTTGGATCGTCTGCACCCTAAAAAGATTGTAATCGTATCGTCGGCACCACAGATACGCTATCCGGATTGTTACGGTATCGATATGTCGAGAATGGGAGAGTTTGTCGCTTTTGAGGCAGCAATAAACCTGTTGAAACGTAAAGGAATGTCACATATAATTGATGAGGTTTATCAAAAATGTGTCGCTTCTATCGTAAAACCGAATGATGAAATCGAGAACTACGTAAAAGCAATCTACGAGCCTTTTACGGACGAGGAAATATCTGATGAAATCGCTCGAATCGTAAGACCACATGATTTGAATGCAGAGCTGGTCGTTATATTCCAGACGTTGGACAACTTACATGTTGCTTGTCCTAATCATAGAGGTGACTGGTACTTCTCAGGAGATTATCCTACTCCGGGAGGAAACAAAGTAGTCAATAAAGCCTTCATGAATTGGGTAGAAGGAAAGAATGTGAGAGCTTATTTTAGTAGGTAGTCGCAGTAGATAATAGTATATAGAGAAGGCTAATCCGTTAGGATTAGCTTTTTTTTATTGCCAAATAGATAAATTACTGTTGTTTCAGTTGGTATTATTGTATCAAAATGATGGATTAATATTCATTTTAATAAGCTTTGTGGGGTAAGTTGTATATTTATCCCGTTCGAGCTCCGGGATGACAGGTATTGATATTTTGAACATAGATAGCTAGAATGCGATGTTATCCGGGCCGTTAATTTGTAGAATGGAGGACAGCATTTTATTTGACAAGATACACGATGGCGACATGACAGCTTTTTATAAGGTCTACATGAGTTATTGGCCCTTGCTGTATAGTCACGCAGTCCGTATGTTACGGGACGAAGAAGAAGCTAAAGACGTCGTGCAGGATTTGTTCATTTATGCTTGGGAAAACAGGTCGAAAATTCATTTTGAAAAGATAAAACCGTTTCTTTACGTTTCCCTGCGTAACCGTGTGATCAACCGGTCATTACGGACCAAAGTTGAGCAAAAGTATCTTAAAAGAACCTTTCCAGTCCATAATTTTGACGAATACCTCCATGTAGAGGAAGATGTCCTGTACAAAGAGTTGGAGGCAGAGATTGAGAAAGGAATAGAAGCATTGCCCCCAAAAATGCAAGCTATATTTAGGATGTCCCGTCTTGAGAATCTAAGTCATAAGGAGATTGCCGACCAGCTCAAAGTCACTACCGACAATGTGAAAAAGACAATCAACAGGGCACTTAAAATCATACGCTCAGGTATGACTAAAATAATTTTTACTTTTTTTTTATTTTTTATGTCCACCTAGTCCGCTTTTGCTTGTACTCTATATAAACTAGTCAATATAACTTTTATGGAGGATAAGGAAATTGAAAGACTTTGGAAGAAGTACGTCGAAGGTACCTGTACAGAGGAAGAAAAAAAGGCTATCCAGAGCTGGTATAATAAAGCTGTACAAGATAACACGATGCCCCAGTTTACAGACGATATCTATTCGGTTGGCGATCAGATGTGGACGGGAATTTCTCAAGAGCTAGCAACTAACAAATCAAGAATCAAAATTTGGCGTTGGACGGGCAGCGTGGCTGCAGCTACTATAGGGATATTGTCACTGCTGTATATCACTACTATGGAACGCCCGGAGCCTATAACCATGGCAAATACACAGCATATCTTGCCCAATGAAGAGAGAGCCATATTGACCTTAGCCGACGGACGGGAGTTTACGCTGGATGAACAAAATGGACTAACACAGTATATCGATACGGGGCAGGTCCTTTCTGAAGAACGATTTACAGTAACGACACCAAAAGGAAAGAGTATTAAGCTTTTATTACCTGATGGGTCTTCGACAGTACTAAACCCGAGTTCAGCTTTAAGTTATACGTACAATGCAGCAGCTAATGTACGTGAACTGACGATAAGTGGTGAGGCTTACTTTGACGTCGTGAAGCGACGGGATCAAAAAAGTGGTAATCCTATCGCTTTTTCGGTGCGTTCCAAAGGACAGCTAGTTCGGGTGTTAGGTACACGTTTTAGTGTAGCGAGCTACGATGACGAGTTGTATGCATTGACTACCCTAGAAGAGGGTAGTGTCGCTATAGAGGACAGTCGTCACGGCGTGAGCAAGGTTTTGAAGCCTGGACAACAAGCCGTGCTTTCGGCCCAAGGAATACAGGTGAAAGAGGTAGACCTCGATATCGCACTGGCATGGAAGGACAACGATTTTGCATTCAGTAATCAAAGCTTAGAGAATCTCCTGAAGCAATTGGAAAGATGGTATGATGTATCCTTTACCTGGAAGGATAATAAGTACA